>WGAE01000245.1 GCA_015489185.1 Campylobacterales bacterium | reverse complement strand
TGACGTTCAACCAGGTCAAATCGCTCGGAGGCAGAGTCAAAAAAGGGGAGAAGGCCACGGATGTTTTCTTCTATAAGATTTTGACCAGGATTGAAAAGCCTGATGAAGATCAAACCGACGGAGAGTTCGAGATAAAGGAGCGTATCCCGCTGCTCAGGATGTACAAGGTATTCAACATAGAGCAGACCGAAGGCATCGATTACGAACTGCCCGAAGCAAAGATCAACGACAACGAGCGTTACGAAGACGCGGAAGAGTTTATCGACCGGACGAGAGCAAAAATTGTCCACACCGGGGATATCGCCTGTTATATACATTCGGACGATCTGATAAGAATGCCCAGGCTCGAATACTTCACCGACAGCGACGCCTACTATGCGACATTGCTGCATGAACTCACGCACTGGAGCGGACACTCGGCGCGTCTCGATCGTGATCGGCCCAAAAAATGGGGTGATGATGTTTACGCATTCGAGGAGCTCATAGCGGAACTCGGTGCGGTCTTTCTGTGCTCCCACCTGGGTATAAATATAGAAAAGAACCGTCATCCTGAATATTTGAAGAGCTGGGTCGAAGGGCTGCGTGAAGATCCCCATATACTCTGGAAGGCCGCAAGCAGGGCCCAGGAGGCTTTCGATTACCTCCTGAAGCTCGTATCGGCCGATGCAACCCGAAATGTGCGCCATGACAGAGGTGAAGCAGCATGAAGAGTGTGGTCTCATACCCGGAACGCGGAAAATGGGGAAAGAGCAGCTGGAGGGGGAACACATGCGGCTACATCATCAAGGATCTGATAGGTCACTTCAAGCCGTCCCTCTTTGTGGATGTCTGCGAAGGTTCCGGTACGTCCGGTGACGTGTGTCGTGAAATGGGAGTGGAATATATCGGTCTCGATCTTCATAAAGGCCAGGACTTCACAAAAGACTCCATACTCTCGTTTCTGCCACGTCCGGCAGACATATGTTTTTCCCATCCTCCCTACCACTGCATGATCCGCTACTCCGGATCGGTTTGGGGCAGTCACCCTGTTGACGGCGATACCTCTCACTGCAAAAGTGCAGATGAGTTTCTCGAAAAATCCCAGGTCATGCTTTTGAATCAACGTGAAGCGACAAGGGAGGGAGGAATCTATACCACGCTCATAGGCGATATGAGAAAAAACGGCGTCTATCGGTCGTTTCAGGCCGACTTTATCGGCATGATGCCTAAAAACGAGCTTCTGAATGTGATCATCAAACTTCAGCACAATATGCAAAGCAACGGCACACGCTACAGAGGCAGATTCATCCCAGTTGTCCATGAATATCTGCTGATATGGCGAAAGAGCCGAAAAACTCTTTTTGCGTCGGCATGGGACACCGCCAGAGATTTAAAAGTCGAATCACGTTCACCTGGAGATCGGCCATCAGGGTAACCTTGATGGTTCTCGGCGGGGAAGCCTCATTGCAGGAAATCTACCGTGAAGTGGAAAACAATGCCCGTGACCTCATTTCAAAAAACAGAAACTGGAAAGCGAAGATACGGCAGCAGCTGCAGTATCACTTTAGAAACGTCAAAAGGGGTGTATGGGCTGTATAGAAAAAAGAAAAAGAGGACTATAAGGAGGTGATATCAATGAATTACGAAAAGGTTTTCTTAGATTTCGAGATACTTGATGCGCTTTTGGGATGGGATATTGTTCCAGAAGAGATCGCGGAAAGGCTCGGTTTTAAGACACAGGAATATGGTGGAGTGAACGTACTGATGGCTTACAACCGGAGGGACGGGATTGACTTTATATTTGAGATATATATCCCATATGAAAACCCAGGCAATGTTTCGCTTGGGCACGAAGAGGTGCACAGCCTGTTGAGTAGCTGGCTTGTCCGTAATGGTGACAAAGAGTCAATACGACGCATTTGCGGCGATATGCTGAATGATTTCAATCGTACATACACCAAAAAGGAGGAGCATTGAATGAACATAATCATTGTACATGATCTTGACAGCGGCAGAAGCTATCTTGTGACAAAAGCGGAGCAGGGCACGTCGGAGTTCGATCGCCACGGTATCAGACTCGCACTGGAACACGGCGATGTAGTAACCGTGGGCAAAACCGTTTTTGAGCATAAAACGCCTCTAACGCTCGCCTTGGAACAGTTTGCCAAAGCGAACGGACGCAGGTGGAAAAGTGCTCTCAGAAGCGCATGGTCAGACGGATGCTATCCGCCGGATACTCCTGCCGAAAACATTCCGCTGCTTCAACGACTCAGGAATACCATCGGCACTTTTTGATCCCCACTTATCGTCAATAATAGGAATTGGTTTATGAAAGTGAGTCAACAGTGGCAGCGCCGCTTCACTGCGGTTTAAAACTACATTTCTACATAAGCAACGCACGTTTAAAAACCCGAAGGGGGCTGACTCTGCATACCCCTTCGGGGATGGCAGTGTCGCCTCCCTGCAATAAAGGAGAGATGGAATGAAGTTTGAAATAGTAAAGCATACGATAAGCGAAACATGGCTGCCCGCACTGATAAACGATGATTGGAGTGGGCTGACAGATGCTGAGGAAACAGAGCTTAAAGAGTGGCTTGGCACCATAAATGGGTACATAGCCCCGGGTAGCGATGATGAGATGGTGCCCGGCTTTCAAACAGATGAAATATCCGGGCTGAAGGCCAATTGCATAACGGTCAATGAGATAATTGACCCGCGGCTATTGAAAAGCAGGAGAGACCGATGAGAAGGTATCTTGAGGAATCAAAGGAAATCTGGGGAGAAGAAGAGATTGAAAAATTGAGCGGGAATGAGCTCGATCTTCTACTGGATAATTTCAACCTATTTGCATCATTTGAGCCCAAACATATAAAAGCGGCTCTTTCCAAAGAGCTGGATCGTCTTGAAGGTGTCAAGGCAGCGATACTGATGCACAAAGCCCCGCTTCCGGGTGATTACATTATCATTCACGACAAAGTGGAACGGATCGCGAAAATCGGGCTTGTTGACGGCTGCACCTACAAACTCCAGCCGCTCAGGTACGGAAGCCTGTATGCAGACGCCGGAAATTACCGTTCGATCAGCGGAACATTCGGCGACCCGCTGACTGCCGAACTATCGGATACCGGGATCGTGAAAGATGGAAAGTTCTGGACGTTCTATGAAGGTGAACCGGGATACCACAGAGGGATCTGGCTGACAGGCAGATTCCGTGTATGGCGAAAGATAAACAGTTAGTTTATGATCCCCGCACAGCCGGGGATTTTCGTGTTTTTAGAATCCTTTGCGAAGGATTGTGAAAATGCGGAGATTCCATTTTTTCTCCCGTATCCAGACCGTCAAGTACCGCATCGTCTGGATTAACCCACCCGAGTCCAACCGCAGCGATCCGGCATCAACTCCTCCTTTATTTATGTGAAACAGGAAACTATATACGTGGCACAGATTGTAGCTCTACTGGGCAGGAATATGGTAAGTAATTTTATCAAAATGCCGATATTATATACAATTAAGGAGGCTCTGTTATAATTCAAACAAGGAAAGGTTAGATTAATACCCTATAAGACCACGTGTAGAATTATTTCTTCAACGTGGCAAGGGTATCAATCTAACCTTTTTTTTGGTATTGCTTATGAAAAGAGTAGCTATCTTTGTAGACTGGGACAACCTTCGAAACACTATTGAAACCATTCAAAAAAACAGAAATTTCCATAAATTTAATTTCAACAATCCAAATCATCTTTCGATAATGTTTCAAAAGTTCCTGAATGAGGATGAGGAAATTTATCGTATATTTTTTTATACTGCACCATTGTGGCCCATCAATGAAATTGAAAATGCTTTGAAAAAGAGAAGCAAAAAAGATCAAAAAAAATTTGATGCTTGGGTCAAAACCAATCAAGGAAAAAACTATACCAAAAAAGTTGAAATCTCAAATAAATTCTTGCAATCTATAGTAAAAAAAGATTTTGTTGCTTTAAGGCTTGGAAAACTTAGCTTTAGGGGTTTAAAAAGCAATTCATATCCTGATTTTGTACAAAAAGAAGTCGATATGCTTTTTGGTCTCGATATATCACATATCGCTTATATGCATTTGGCAGATAATGCAATGGTATTTTCAAGAGATACGGACATTGTTCCTGCCATGAAATTAGCAAGAACCAACGGGATGGAAGTTGTTTTACCTGTTTTCGAAGAAGATGGGTATATACCAGAAAAACTGATAAAACATTGTGATGTTCTTCGAAAAAGATCTTTGATAAAATTATATACAAAAAGTATTATCTAGTATTTTTATAAACTTTCCCTTTCAACGCCTGGAAAATACCACACTCGGGTCCATTTTCAAAACAGGATAGAGGCTGATGAAAGCCACGACAAAACTGATGAAAAAGACGCCGACTATCCCCACCAACGGTGCGAACCACATCATCCGAAAAGGGTAATCGAGTGCGGCAAGGAAAAGTACCTTACCTGTCAATGCACACAAACCGATACCGATACCCACACTGATAAGCGCACTGGCGAAAGATTGCAAAAAGACGATAGAAATAAGTTGCTCCCCGGATGCGCCAATCGCTTTGAGAATGGCAAAGGCTCGGATGTTTTCGTAGGTAAAAAGATAGAGTAGAATGCCGGTCACGCCGAATCCCACGATCATCGCCAGCAGCAGCATCGAGACCATGTCGCCCACATCCTCGGAATTGTTCAGGTACCAGCGTACCGTATCGATCTTGAACTGCATCGAGGTCCGGGCCCGAAGACCGGTGGCGGCCTCAATGGCGCGGGCGACTTTTTCGGCCTCCTCCCCTCTGGCGACCTTGACGAGAATAAAGGTCACACGATGGCTGAGTTTCGGGAAAAATTTCATAGCCGTGGCGTAGCGGGTATAGAGCAGAATGCGGGGCGGAAACCGGGGAATCGTGTGGGAGATCCCCATGATGTGCGCCAAACGGTTTTCGATCAGCAGATCGTCACCGGCTTTTACGGGACGAAGCGGCCCGTTTTTGACGTGGGGAGATGGGCCGAAACGCCCTTTTGTCGCCGTAACGACCAATTTGCCCTCGGTACCGCCGGCATCGGCGATGAAAGCGTCCGGGGTATAGAGCAGGGTCCGGGAGGTGTCGCTGCGCGGTACTCCCGCCAGCGTCGCGTCATCGACCGCGATCAACTGCGCCTGCTGAAACCGGCCGTCCAAAAAGCGGATATCGATATCTTCCAGCGCCATCGGGGTGGCGTAGGCGACGCCTTGGACACTTTTGACACGATAGAGCATCGGCAGAGGGATCGTCGTCGTCATTTCTACGGACGTGACCGCCGGGTCCATCACCCAGATATCGACCCCCGGATTTTCATCGATCAGCGCGAATCCCCGAGTCAGAAAACCGGCCAGATAGGAGAGGGCGAAGGTAATCATGAAAGAGGTGAAGGCGATGCCGAAAACCAATCCCAAAAATTTGGTCTTGTCTCCGAAAAGCAGCTGCAGTGCAATGCGATTCATGGCGCCTCGATGTAGATGTCGAAAATCTCCCCCGCATAGAGGGGAACGTCGCTTTTGACGATACGATAAACCACCTGCATCACCTTGGCGTCGTGCCGTTCCAGCGGCGTATGGGCAAAAAGGGTTTTGGGACCGATCTGCGGACGGATACGAACAAACTGCAGGGTTACTTTTTTTGTGGGATCCCCCCGCACGAAAGCCACCGCTTTGGCCCCATTCCTGATTTTCGGCGCCAGCAGTTCATCAACTTCGGCGATCATGTCGAATCTTTTGGAACCCAGTTGCAGATAAGGCGGTGTGGTGCTGACCGCTTCCATATACATGCCACAGCGCAGATCGTTTTGCAGCACGATGCCGTCGATGGGAGAGCGGGTGGTATAGAAGGTCAGTTTGTGTTCCAATATCTTCAGTGTAACGGTTTCAATCTCCAGCCGTTTCTTCGCGATGAAGTAATTGTCCCGCGCAGTTTCGTAATCTTTTTTGCTGATCGTCCCCACACTTTTTTCCCACAATTGCCGGGCGATCGCATAGCGGTCTTTCGCCCTTTTCAACTGGGCCCGGGCCAGGTCGACACGCGCTTTCTGCTCGGTAATATTCAGCTCGAGCTCGCGGCTGTCGACGGCAAAGAGCGGATCACCCATCTTGACGTTTTGACCTTCGTGGACAAAGAGCTTCGTCACGACCCCGCTTACCGCTGTCCCGACGGGTATATGCATGGATGCGGGCTCCACGACACCCAGCGCCGCGACGTAGGAGGCAAAAGGCGGGGTGAAAGCCGGAAGCGCTTTGGCACTTCCTACGCTGGGTTTTTGAAATTGGATCACTTCGTAAATGCCGTATCCGATCCCGATGAGAGAGATCAGAATCAGCGCGTAAAATTTTTTCATCCTTCTACCTTTGTAATGACACCATCTTCGAGGTGGGCGATGCGGTCGGCATACTCGAAGATACGGTTGTCGTGGGTTACGACGATGACACTGCTGCCCTCTCTTTTGGCCAAAGATGTAAGAATCTCCATCACTTTTTTGCCGGTATGGGAGTCGAGATTGCTTGTGGGTTCGTCGCAGATGATGAGTTTCGGATCGTTCACCAGTGCCCGGGCGATCGCGACACGCTGCTGCTCTCCGCCGCTCAGATGCGCCGGCAAAGCGTCGGGACGTTTCATATCCACCGACTCCAGCATCGCTTCGGCCCGTTCAATCGCGGCCTTCTCTTTCATCTTTTTGATCAGCAGCGGCACGGCAGCGTTCTGGGCCGCACTCAGGGGAGCAAGCAGATTGAACGCCTGAAAGATAAACCCGATGGACTCCAGCCGAAAGCGATCTTTTTCCCGCTCATCCATCGCCGAGATATCCCTTCCCAACACACGGCAGCGACCGGAAGTGGGAGCCAGCAGTGTGGAGATGATAGAGATCAGCGTCGTTTTGCCGCTGCCGGAAGGCCCCACAATAAAAAAGAGCTCGTTTTCGTATACCTCAAGCGATACGCCACGCAGGGCATCCACCGCGGCTTCCCCTTTACCGTACCGTTTTCGGATATCTTTACACAAGACGATCGGCTCGGGCATGCTCATCTTCCTCTCTTCGTGAAACTTGAAATCGCAATCGGCACGTCGTACCTTTCCCTTTTTCACTGACGATCTCGATCGATGCGTCGTGCACCTGCATAATCCACTGCACCAGGGCTAATCCCAAACCCTGACCCGGTACCTGCTTGCTGTGCGCCTCCTCTTCGCGCCAGAAGGGTTCGAAGAGTTTGGGAATGTTTTTGGAGTCGATGCCTACACCCTCGTCGGCGATCGTGACGGTCACACCATCTGACGATATCTGCATATCGACCCATACATTTGCGCCCTTTGGCGAATATTTCAGCGCATTGTCCAAAAGATTGACAAAAGCCTCTTCGAGCAGTTGCGGCTCCGCCGTGATCGTAACGGGTTCGGTATGCATCCATCGAATCGCGATTTTTTTTGATGCAGCCAACGGATTCATTTTCCGACAAACATCCGTTAAAAGCGTATCGAGCCTGATCGATTGCATACGCTTTCTGACGGCATCCTGGTTTTGATGACTCAACATCAGCATCGATTCGATAATCCGCTGCATCGCCTCGCTTTCTTGCATGATGCTGCGCAGCGTCGCTTCATACGTCGCCGTATCGCGCGGTTTCATCAAAGCCACTTCCGCCTCCCCGCGAATGATCGTCAACGGGGTTTTCAACTCGTGCGAAACATTGACATTGAACCGCTTCATCCGTGAAAAAGCCGATTCGATCCGCTCCAACATCGCATTGAACGTGGCGGCAAGTCGATAAAACTCATCGCGACGGTTCGGTAACGGAATTCGTCTGGACAGATGTTGCTCTGCGATATTTCCAGCCGCTTCCGTCATTCTTTTCATCGGCTCCAAAATCGAGTCGATCAGGCGGGAAGCGAACCAAAGAGACAAGAGATAAAAAATCACTCCGATCGCAGCGAACAAAGAGAGAAAAGTTTCCAGCATATCATCGGCATGATCGATCGGTGTTGCCGCTGCGACGATGTAACTTTTACCGTTTGCATGGAAACGTTCAGTCAGATAGGCGCTTTCGTCCGCACTTGAGACAAAGGGAATCGAAATGAGTTTGAATCCGTCTCTTTCACCTGGCAATACCGGCAAACGGTGCCCTTTCATATTCGGCGTCGCGGCAATACGCTCGAGTCTGCCTCTTTGAACTTCATAGATTTCTATAAATATCGGTGACACGGCATAACGTTCTTGCGGTCCGATCGGGTGAAATTCGTTTTCAAGGATGTCATCTTCGATACCGAGCACGACAGCTTGAAGCGCACGATGCATTCTTTCGTTGAAGCTGACGTTCATTCCCCAAAATAGGGCTCCGCCAAATAGCACGACGATGATCGCCGTCGCAACTGCGAAAGTCACCAGAAGTCTGTATCGTACACTAACGATCTTCAATCCGATACCCCGATCCGCGGACGGTTTTGATCAGCTTGGTCACATATCCGTCGTCGATCTTTTTACGCAGATGGTAGAGGGTGACATTGACCACATTGCTCTCCACCCGCTCCTGCGCACTCCAGAGACTATCCAAAATCATCGTATGCGTAACGATACGGTTTTTATGGCGCAGCAACAGTTCGAGCAGTGCAAACTCTTTCCCACTCAGATCGATGAGCTTATCACCCCGTTTGACCTCCCGACGCATGATATCGAGCCTCAAATCACCCGCCTGGAGTACACTTTCGTCTTTGTAGGCATGACGCCGATGCAACGCCTTGACGCGTGCGACCAACTCCATAAAGGCAAACGGTTTGCCCAGATAGTCGTCGGCACCACTTTCCAGCCCGGCAACACGATCTTCTACATTGTTCCTTGCAGTCAGCATCAGAACAGGAACATTCATCCCATCGGCACGTAGGAATTTGATCAGCTCCGGACCGCTTATTCCAGGTAGCATCCAGTCGACAATTAGTAGATCATAGGGGTTCACTCTGGCCATGTAACGACCCTCCTCGGCATCGTACGCCACATCAATACTCATTTGCTCCTCTCTCAATCCTCGTGCTATAAAATCTGAAATCTTTTTGTCATCTTCGATAAGCAGAATTCGCATGGTTTTGCTCCTTTGAAATTACAATCATAACCACCTTGCCATCCGTGAAATATTCTTCATCCAAAATATCTTCTCCTTCGCATGACCTATCAAGCTCAAAAGCAGTAAAATACTGCACATAATTGCCTGCTTTCAGTGACTCCAATACGTACGCTCTCGCTTCATCAATATCAGGCGAAAACCATGGCACCATGCCCCATTTCATTCCCTCGATCGCATTGGCAATAGCGACAAAAAGTGACAAGCCATCCTTTGATACAGCATCCGTTTTGAATATTTTAATGAAATATTGATGTTGCCATGCTTTTTTTTCGAAGGCTAGAGCGGCATATGCTCCATCCCAGAAGATCGGAAGCATTTTCACCGCTCTCGATGTAGCCGGCCGCCATTGCGCCTTTTCAAAGGCTTTCGTGACGGCGGCGGTGTCATTGGCCGCGATAATCACGTTGATGGGCCACGTATCGAACCCAAACGGATTTTGAACGTATTGACTGTGTGGTTTTGCAAAAAGCGACAGGGGCGAGTTGACGACGACGGGATTATGGGAAACGGATACAACAGGCCGATAATGAAACTGCCGGGAAAAGAAAAAGAAAAAAAGAAAAAAAGATGTCACGGCCAACCATAACACCATTTTACCTCTTTTCTTTTGCGTTCGGGCATATTTTTCTGTACGCTGTTCAATCCGGTAACTAAGTGTCATTCCGGCTATGAGCCAGAGAAGTCCGATGAGATAGCCACCGTAAACATCGCTTAAATAATGCTCCCCAAGATAAATTCGACTTAAACCGATCAAACCGTCCAAAAGAACCGCTGCGACAAATATGTTGCGCTTCGTACGCGGATTGTCACAAAAGTGAATAAGCAAAAAGGCGGCAAATCCGTAAAGCGTCACCGAGATGACCGCATGTGCGCTTGGAAAGGCGTATGTGGATTCCATATAGAGAGCCGTATCGGGACGAGGGCGATGGAATGCCAGTTTCGTCAGTAAAACGGTTGCAATACTGCCGGCCAACGTGAACAAAAAGGGGATAATATAAAGGCGGTACCGGTAATACCAGAGCAGTCCGACAATGATCCCGGCTGCAAATGCCACCATCTCTTCGCGCCCCAGCAATGTGATTAGCGTAAACCATTTTGTAAGTTCCGGCGTGCGAAGCTGCGGGAGTGCCGTTGCTATGATCTGATCGACGGCTACAATGGGGTCACTGGTGATCAGATCTTCGACCAACCCCAGGAAGAGCGCAACGACATAGAGAAAAAGAATACCCAGCAGTGTCAATGGTAAACCAGAAAATTCTTTTCTGGAAAATCGTTTTTTGATAAAAGTGACGCTTTCAGGATGTTCCGCCATCCAGCGCTTGACATAAGGATTTTGCGCGAATGAATGCCCCAGCGAGCTCAACAGCAGAGTGATGCGATGGCGATTCAGATAAAAATAGCGCAGCAGAAAGTAAAGTACGGTGCCCAAAAAGATCAATACAATGATGATCAATGCGGTACGGGATAGCCAAAATTCGGCCAGCTTCAGCGATTTCGAAAAGAGATAGCCGATCCCAATGAACTCTACGCTCCAGCCCATGGCGCCAAGCGTGTCCCAAAATAGGAAGGTGCCATAGCGCATATTGACACTGCCGCCCACAAAGGACATACTCTCTTTCATGCCGGGAACAAACCGTGCGATAAACAAAGATGCGGCACCCTGTTGGTTGAGAAAAGTTTCCGTTTTGCCGATCAATGCATCCGAAAGGTGCAGCCAGCGGTGATGCAAAAGCCTTTTCCCCATACGTCGTCCGATCCAGTAGTTGACATTATCGCCGGTCAGGGCCCCCAGAAAGGCAAATCCCAGCAGAGGCGTCATATCCAAAACACCTCGACCTGCAAGTACACCCATAAAGAGCAGCAGCGTGGAGCCTGGAAAAAGCAAACCTATCCCAAGCAGCGTCTCCAAAAAAGCGCTCAAGAAAGCCAGAGCCCAGATCTGCTGCGTATATGCAGCCACCATAGACAAAAGAGTGTTTAACGCATCCATTCGATGCGTTCCTTCTTTCGAATTAGGCGATAAAGCCAATAGAAAAACAACGGTATAACAAACAGATTGACCACAATAGCGAAAAAGAGTCCGCCCATGATGGCGATCGCCATATCCTGAATGATCTGCGTGCCGCTGCCTATTGCCAGTGCGACGGGCAGCAGAGCAAAGGCGTTGGAGAACATCGTCATCAGTACCGGACGGATCCTCACGGCAATGGCATCGACAATCCGTTTTTTCTCATCGGTATCACCGGCTATATTCATGTGATAGAAATCGTAGATGAGGACATTGTTGTTGATGACGATGCTGAGCACGATCAACATCCCCATAAAGGCGGTAATATCCAGAGGTTTTCCGGTAATCTTCAGTGCTAGGAAAACACCCGTCAATGTCACCAAGAGTGCGATGAGTATGGAAAATGAGGTGCGAAGCGAACTGAAGTTCAATAGCAATCCTGTAAAAATGATGATGATCGCAAACAAAATAACATACCCCATCTCTTTGAAAGATTGCTGCTGCTCTTTGTAAAAACCGCTGATATCGGTGGTGATATCGCTCGGCAGTTTGGCGGAAGCAAGGGTTTCTTTGATGTGGGCAACTACGGCCGACATATTATTGCCCATAAATCGGACGCCAAGGATGCAAACCGGAGAGAGGTTGTAGTGTGTGATCTCCGGCACTTTATTCTTATAAGCGATTGTGGCAACATAACTCAAGGGTATATTTTTGCCCAGCTTAGGCGAAAAAACAAGCAACTCTTTTTGCAGATAAGCGATGGGATCAACCCTTGGACGACTCATAAGCAGACGAATATTGATCAGCTTTTCCCCCTGTGCTACAGAGGCCACAATCCTGCCATAGTACATCGCCCTGATCTGAGTTGCGAGAGTCTGCTCATCGACTCCATATAATGCGAGGGCATTATCTTTAAGGCGTACATTGATGGCAGGTGAAGCGTAGGAAGTGAGGACATTTACCTCTTCTATATCTTTAACAGGTTTGAGCTTCTCTTTGAGGCGATATCCCTGCTTTATCAGCTCGTCCGGATTGGGACCGAAAAGATGTACCGATATAGGTGCATCGGCTCCCATGATGTCTCCGAGTCTGTCCTCAAGGACTTGCGAAAGCCCTAGCTCCTCGAGATTGGGGACGGCATGCTCTATCTCATGACGCAGGTGTTCGATGATCTCAAAGGCACTTCTACTGCGCTTTTTTTTGAGTGTTACCAAAAAATCTCCCTGATTGGGCTGCGTAGAGACTTGCCCCAGAGAGGTCCCGATGCGGAGTGTCCATCCTTTAACCTCAGGGGTATCATCGAGTATCTTTCCTACGACCATAAACTCATTTTTACTCTGCTCCAGTGAAGTACCGGGTGGAAGCACCATATCGACAACAATATTTCCTTCGTCCCATTTGGGCAGGAAAGTGGAGGGTATGGTTTTGTAAAGAAAAAAGCTCAAGGCAAAGGCCGTGAGCAGGATAGGTATAGATACCCAAGCATGAGGCATCATCTTTGTCAAAAAGTGTTTGTATCGCTCTACCGTAGGTTCCATAAAATCTTTTTTTGTTTTCGGTGTATTGGGCAGTGCAATGAAAGCGATGACAGGCGTGAGGAAAACAGCAATCACCTGAGAGATCAGATAGGTGATCACCAGTACAAATGCCAGCTGCTTAAAGAAGAGTCCCACCACTCCGCTCACCAGCAACAGCGGTACAAAGATCAATGTTGCAAGCAGGGTTGCCACTGCCATGATCGGCAAAATCTCTTTGGCACCGCGGATTACGGCTTCTTGTTTTGAAACGCCTTCTTTTTTAAAGTGCCTCTCGATATTTTCGATCACGATGATCATCTGATCGATCAAACCGCCAAGCGCCGCGGCCATACCGCCAAGCGAAAAGATATTGAAATCGATACCGACAAGCTTCATCCATACCATGGTAATCAAGAAGGTAATTGGAATTACAAGCAGGGAAACTAGGGAGAGTTTGACTTGTCTCAGAAAGAAGAAGATAACCAAAACTGCGATAATACCACCAAGAATGATGGCATCCCTTACGCTGTTGACCGCCTCTTTGATAAAATCGGTACCATTG
>WGAE01000244.1 GCA_015489185.1 Campylobacterales bacterium | reverse complement strand
GTATATGAAAAAAGAGCAATTGGTCAGCATCAAGGGTATCGGCTATAAATTTGAAATCTAATGCCCTACAAACGATCCCATCGCGATCTTGCCGCCGATGTCGAGTCTCTCAACAACCTCTTTTTGCTGCAGATCGACTTTGACAAGCGCGCCCTCTTCGGTCAGGAAGATGTAGAAGTATCTGCCGTCCTGAGAGAAGTGGTATTTCGGGTGTGACTGGGTCTGGACTTTGCCTACCTGCGAATCGTCAATCTGACTTACGTTGATATCCGCGATCTTGGTATTCGTCGCACTGTTCATGAGCGTGATAAATTTGTCTTTGTGGTTGATCACGACTGCAATATTCCCATGCTTGAACTCGTCCGTATGTCCCGCACCTTTTCCGGCAGGTATGATCTTTTCAATCTGCATCGGTGAGACGGCATAATTGACAACAAACAGATTGCCTTCATCCGATCCGACATAGATATGTTTTTGATCTTTCATGAAGTTCAGGTGATGCACACCCATCACGTTCGGTGAAAGTCCCTCTTTTTTGATCTCCAGATTATCGACAATTTTCAATCCCGTATCTTCATCAAACTCCAGTTTCAGCACAGATGGGTAAACGTCGGTCGCACCCTCTGCCGTTGCGTAAAAAACGGTGGAGTATCGTTCATTGCCAAGATGTTTACCGCCGCCTTCATGACTGCCGCCGTTCATACCGCCCTGATTACCCTGACCGTTTCCGTCTTGACCATGTCCGCCGTGTCCGCGTAACGCTCTGCCCTTACTGTGTCCAGCCTGACCATGTATTTTGGGTGGAATCAGATTGTGTATCGGTGACGGTGTCTGTACGGTGTTGACCAGTGTCGTCTGCCAGTTACCCTCTGCATCTTTGAAGATTTTATAGGTTTTGATCTGCTTTGCTTGTCTGTCCAGAAGTACAAAATGGTCTTCGTTGAGCCATTCAGGGTGTCCGCAGGCAAGCGTACCGCTGGAGACATAGTCATGTCCACTTGTCACCGGATAGGTTACATTGTCATCTCCCACCGTTGCGATCAGTGTATCGGTTTTTGAATCTATGATAGCAGTCATCGGTTTATCCACACCGGAAACTGCAACCAGTCCTGTCTCTTTGTTGACACTGATACTTCGCGGATGAAACGGAAGCTCGATCGTTTTGACAATCTGATTGGTTGCGGAGTCAAGCACATCGATTGCATCGCTTCCGCGGTTGTCGATATACATCTTCGGTGTCTGCGTATGTTCACCGTGCATTTTCACAACTTCCGCCGCATAAGTTTTCTGATGCCCGGTCGGAATCTCATCGATCAGCTGCATATTGTTCACATCCACGACGACAATACGGTTATTCTCTTTATCTCCAAACCATGCACGAAAATTTTCATTTTCATGCATACCCTCTTTATTTTGCTGATACTTTTTCTTTGTCTGCGCTACGTGTGCCATCGCACTCTCTTTGTCGATCAGACGCCCTTTATAACCGCTTTGTTGCTTCAGGGTACTCCAGACATCGGTCAGCTGTGTTTCTGTTTTTGGAAGCGCTTTGATGCCGTTGGCTTTGAGTGCATTAACCACCTCCTCTTTGATCTGAATACCGTTGTGCGCATCTCCGTCAAAGTCAATAGTCTGCAAGAAAGAGGCGATCGTCGCATTCTCTTCGATAATCTTCTTCCCGTCAGCCAAATCTGCCGCAGGAATCTCCTTTAACAGCATATCACCTACATAAAAACGACATTCTTTTCCTTTTTCAAACGTAAACGCTCCCTCACTGTCGGTTGTACCTTCCTGCGTACCGCACCGATAAGCAACACCCTCTACCGCAGAATCGAGATAGTACGCTTTTCCTGTTGAGTCACCGCCTGTTACTGCTGTACTACTGCTTCCACACCCGCTCAAAATAGCCGATGCCGCCAGGGCACTCATAATATATTTCATTTTATTTTGCATAATATTCTCCTGTTGTTTTAACTTGTGATGTAATTGTACATGTAAAGTATTACCTAAGTAT
>WGAE01000243.1 GCA_015489185.1 Campylobacterales bacterium | reverse complement strand
CGTTACGCTCTATACCGCTGCAATTATGGGTGAAGCAAGCGCACGTGAACTCTGGCAAACACCTGCCGAACTGATTCAAATGGCACTTGCCGCTTTCCTTGCCGGTTCGGCAATTCTTTCATTTTTTAGTGGAAGCTGGAGCAAAGAAGCGAAGAGAGATCTCGGTATCATCCTTGCTGTTGCGGCATTTTTGTCTTTCACAATGTATATGGGTGAATACTATCTCTCCTTCAAATCTGAAGAAGCGGAAGCGACACTGGCGTTCATTCAGGAAGGTGGAAAATATCATACACTTTTCTGGCTTGGTCAGATTATCGGTTATATTCTGCCGTTTTTCATCGCTATCAGCGCTGCAAAAAGCGCAAACGGTGCCCTCTTGAAACTGGCGGGTATCCTGGCACTCATCGGCCTCTTTATCGCAAAACATGTATGGCTGATCATTCCACAATTATTATCGTTGAGTTAAGGAGGAGCATAGATTATGTTTTTGGAAAGTAGAAGAAAATTTTTAAAAGGAACTGCATATAGTGTTGCCGGTGCCTCTGTCGCAGCCGGTGTATTTAGCAGTGTAGTTGCGGAAGAGACAAAAGAACAGACAAAATTTACGCCAACACCGGACAGCCTGAGTTTCTATCCTCCGGTAGATGAATGGGATAGCTACAAAGAGCTCGACGGTGATGACTGGAAACGTGGCGGTACGGAAAGAAACGGCGTACGTTCAAAAGATAATCCGGACGGTATCCTGGTTCATGACTACACAATCGTACCGACCGCTTGCTCCAACTGTGAGGCGGGTTGTGGCTTGACTGCATGGGTCGATAAAAAAACTTTAACTGTCAGAAAATACATGGGTAACCCGCTTCATACCGGAAGTCGTGGTAGAAACTGTGCCAAAGGGTACGGTACCATGAGTCAAATGTATGATCCGGATCGTATTCCGTTCCCTATCAAAAGAGCACCCGGTTCAAAACGCGGTGACGGGAAATGGATTCGCATCACCTGGGATCAGGCAATGCAGGAGATCGGTAAAAAGATGCATGATACCCTTAAAAAAGGTGACGAACTTTCGAAAAAATATATCATGTATCATGTCGGACGTCCAAACGAAAACGGATTTACCGGTCGTGTTCCGGCAATGCTCGGTGTCGACGGTTCTGACTCTCACACCAACATCTGTTCCGCAGGTGCACGTGAAGGTTCTATCCAGTGGGCAAATGACGACAGAAACTCACCGGATTGGGCAAACTCTAAGCTGATCTTCCTGCAATCTTCTCATGCGGCAGATGCCGGTCACTACTTCCAACAGTCAGCGGGTCTGATCGCGGATGCGAGAAAAAAGGGTGCGAAGATGGTCGTTATCGACCCGAGACTCTCCAACTCCGCAGGTATCGCAGATCTATGGATCAGTCCATGGCCTGGTACGGAGGCTGCGCTCTATCTCTATCTGGTTAACAGAGTACTCAACGGTAAAAAACTCAACGGTGAAGATCTGGTAGACCATAAATTTGTCAAAAACTGGATCAACTGGGATCGGCTCATGAACGATGACGATTATCTCAAAAAGATGCTCGAATACGGATATATCAGAGAGATCCCGAAAGAGAAAACATACGAAGCGTTTATCGCACTTTTGAAAGACCTCTACTCTCCGTATACCAAAGAGTTTGTTGTTAAAGAGTGTAAACTGGAAGGACAGGAAGACAAACTCGAAAAACTTTTTGACATGATTGTCGAAGCCGGACCAAGTATCTCAACTTACCTCTGGAGAGCAGGTACCATCGGACACAGAGGTGGATGGATGAATACACGTGCAGGATTCCTCCTGCTGGCACTAGTAGGTGCGATGGCAGGTGATATCGGTGGTGTAAGCTGGCACCACTGGCATGAAATCTCAGTCGGCGGTAAGGGTGACAAAGCGACTGTTGCAGGAAAATATCCGGATAAAGTCGATGTATGGAACGAACTGGCATGGCCGCCTGAGTATCCTCTCTCAACTTATGAAATGAGTATGATCCTGCCACACCTGCTTGCAGATGAAGAGTGGCAAAAGAAATGGCGTGCAAAAGGTGTCATGGTTCCTGAAAAACTGGCAGTTTGGATCCCGAGAATGTACAATCCGGTTTGGATCAACCCTGACGGCTTCCGCTGGATTGATGTACTCAAAAACGAAAAGAAAATGGAGATGACACTTAACCTCTCTCCAACATGGTCTGAAACTAACTGGTACTGTGACTACATCTTGCCGGTTGGACTTGCAGGTGAAAGACACGACCAGCAATCATCACCGACTAAACCGGAAAGATGGACAGCATTCAGACAGCCGGCACTCAGAGTAACATTGGAAAAAATGGGATGGAAACCCAAAGATCCTGCACGTGCGACACTCGAAGCACATATGAAAGCGGGGCTTGGTGAAATCTGGGAAGAGAATGAATTTTTCTTCAACCTTCTCTACTACTATGTCGATCCGGACGGAAGCCTCGGTATCAAAAAACATGCGGCAAGCAAAAAAGATCCGTCCAGACCTGTTACAATTGCAGAATATTACGATGCGGCATTTAGCTTGTTGCCTAACCTGCTTGAAACAGCGAAACGCGAATATCCAAACAGCGAGTTTCCTTGCTATGAATATATGCGAGATCACGGTGCATGGACAGAAGAGACCAACATCTACAAACCGCAGGAGAGAGAACTCAAAATCGACAAGAAAAATAAAACGGTTACCGCTCACGGTAAAACATATAAGGCTGAAGAGATCAAACAAGATGACTTCGGTGTACTTTGGGTAGAACATGAAGGTAAAAAACACTCTATCGGTGTAGAAGTTGACGGAAAATTCTATCAAGGTTTCCATACACTTGACAAAAAACTTGACTTCTATGTCGACTGGCTTGCAAAAGACTGGAAATGGCCTGAATACGCTATTCCTATCTATCCGACAAATGCCGGAGAGCGTAAGAAGATGGTACATATCGTGACACAGGTACACCACGATTTTATTCAAAAAGAGAACGAGTTCTGTCTCAATACCATTTTCAGATTGCCGTATAACATTCACACCAGAAGCGTGAACTCCAAACACCTGATGGAGATCAGCCAAAACCACAATCCGATCTGGATCTACACCAAAGATGCGGAAAGACTCGGTATCAAAAACAGAGAAGCCGTCAAAGTGCGCATTGTAGATACAGTCAGTGGCTTGGAAAGCGGTTATTTCATTGCAATGGCGATTCTGACAGAAGGTACACGTCCGGGTGTATTGGCTTGTTCACACCATGCCGGTAGATGGAAACTGAAAAACGCAATCTCTATTCCAGGATTTAAGCACAAGTTGGGAATTATGGGCGTAGGTGCGCCGTTGTACTCAATGCAAGATGACGGCAAAGTCGGTAAAATGACGCCTAAGGGCGGTATTACACCTATGAAGCCGTGGCAGTTCAAAGAGTACAACAAAGACCTCGATAACATCTGGTGGGACGGATTGACCGGTTCATGGCAAAATGCCGTCGCTCCGGTACACCCCGATCCGATTGCCGGTAACCACGGATGGCATCAAAAAGCGATTCTCGAGAAAGCCGGACCGGATGATAAAATCGGAGATATCTATGTCAACTATGAAAACAACTTCAAAACTTTCCAAATGTGGAGAGATACGTTGACAAGACCGCTTGGACCGGGAGATAAACTCAGACGTCCACGCCATATGAAACGCCCCGGTGCAAAACTTTCAGACAAAGCTTATGCGATTTCGATAAAATCGTAATACTTCAAAACAGAGGGCAGGAACAATCCTGCCCGACTTAAACGCATTAGAACAAGAGGATTTATATGCAAAACAGATTGGCAGATACACAGACAAGAGAATTGTTTTATGCTCTTTATTCGCGAATTTTCATGAAAGAGGCAGACGTTGCTTTACTGAAAACAATCGAAAAAAAAGAGATAAAAGAGTTCTTTCCAAACCTTTTCGAATGGGACGAATACCGTCAAAAAAGCAAACAGGAAATTATCGATAATTATCTCAATGTCGACTTTACCGATATATCACTATTAAACCTGATACCTTATGAATCCTTTTACCTCAGAGAAGACGGACAAATAGAAAGTGGCGGTGATAATCCGGTCTATCGGGCTTACGAAGAGTTCGACTTTATTGTCGAAAAAGATAAAGCACGTGTCGTTTCACCCGATCATATCGGTGTGGAATTAGAGTTTATGTATATGTTGTGCCACGCCGAAACAAAAGCACTGGAAAACAGTGATGCCGTTGCGGCAGAAGAACTTCGACAACGACAAAAATCTTTTCTCGAAAATCACCTCATGAAATGGGCACCGCTCTATCTCATCAATGTCAAAAACGAAGCACAGACACCGCTCTATTATGATGCTGCGATGACCGGAGTCGAATTTATTCTCAGCGATTACGAATATCTCAATGCATAACCTGAAAATTGATTTCGGATCTTGCGTTCGCGTTTATAGCAAATTGTCAAATTGTAACAAATGTGCAACCGTATGCCCGCACAATGCTATCACCTATGAAGAGAACATTCCGATTGTTTCCGATGCCTGCACCGATTGCGGCGGATGCCTCGGAAGTTGTCCTACCGAAGCGATTTCACTCTCAAGTTTCGATATATTAGAATTTCTTTTCGGATTTATCGAATCTGATGAAAACCTGATAAGTTGTAAAAAGAATATTCCATGTCTTGCCTCGTTAAGTGTGGAACATTTAATATCTCTTGCGATTTTAAAACCGGAAACAACACTTGATCTGGGACACTGCGAGCAATGCCCTATCGCCAAACCGCTTTTTCAACAGATTCAAGAAAATATCGCGGTAGCGAATCGCTTCCTGGAAGCGCTGATACCTGATCTAAAAATCAAAAGCGCACATATAGCATTTGAAATACCGCAAGAGCAAGAGGATACTTCCG
>WGAE01000242.1 GCA_015489185.1 Campylobacterales bacterium | reverse complement strand
TATGTTCCCCGACCGCATCGGTCGCGACGACGATATCGTTCCCGTTTTGCCCGTCGATATCCGCTATCGTGATCGCTTTGATATTGTCATCCGATCTGTAACCGTTATAAAGCAATCCCTCCCGGCAGGTAAAAGCAACAGTATTGACGTCGGCATTGTTGTAACAGAGTGTGAGATTGTCGTCACCGTAGACGATATCAGGGAAGGTGTCACCGTTGAGATTCCCTACCGCAACCGCTTTGGCGTGCACATTGGAGCGTATCGTTCCCATATAGCTGAAATTAAGATTGCCGTCGTTACGGTACCAGCCGATATCTTCGTTGCCGGATGCGTCACTGACGACCACCAGATCGATATCGCCGTCTGTATCGAGATCGGAGATGAAGATCGCTTTGATACTTCCGTTCTGTCCGGCAGGCAAATCGACACGCGTAAAAGGTACCGCTGCGGCAGCCGTAACGCTTACCCGAATCGTATCGGTAGCACTCGCACCCTGATCGTCCGTTACCGTCAACGTAATCGTATGGATAGAACCGGCGCTGAACGTGGTGTTGAAATCGCGCGTCGTCGCCAGCAACTGCGTGCCCTCTTTCCACTCGTAACTTTGTATCGTGCCGTCAGGATCGTAACTGCGTAACGCACTTAGATTGACCGTATCTCCCGCCGCTACCGTCATATCGGTTCCGGCATCCGCAATCGGAGCGTCGTTAACAGGTCTGACAGTAATCGTAACGGTTGCGGGCACTGATGTACCTTGCCCGTCCGAAGCGCTATATGTGAAGGTATCGGTTCCGTAAAAATCGGGATTCGGGGTATAGTGAAGTCTGGGTGCGGTACCGCTCAGATTTCCGTGTGCGGGGGATGTTTCAATCGTATAGGTCAAATCGGTATCGTCGACATCGGTCGCACTGAGGTTCAGATCGATCGCGCTGTCTTCGTCGAGTGAAACGGCAATGTCCTGCGCAACGGGAATATCGTTGACCGGGGTGACGGTCAGATTAATATCGGCAATATTGGAATCCGCATAACCGTCATTGACTTTGAATGCAAAACGGTCTTCTCCGAAAAAGTCGGGATCGGGTGTGTAAAGCGCCTGATTGCCGCTGATTGAGACATTGCCGTGTGAAGGCGGAGTCACGATCAACGGCGTCAGTTGATCACCGTCGACATCGCTTGCCTGAAGAATAATTGCAACCGTACCGTTATCTTCCGCCAGCGTGACCCGATTTCCCGCAGCGACAGGAATATCATTCTGAGCATTCACCTGGATCGCAATCTGCGCCGGATCGGATTCGAGCTGCCCGTCGTTGACCGTAAAAGCAAAAAGATCGTTACCGTGATAGTTTGCATCCGGTCTGTATGTACACTGATTACCGTCGCAAGTGACCGTCCCGTGTGCGGGCGGTGTATCGATCCGATAGGTCAGTGTATCGCCGTCGATATCGCTTCCCGAAAGTGTTACAAGTAAAGTGTTATCTTCATCAACCGAGAGGCTTTGTCCGGAGGCGACCGGTCGGTCGTTTTGGGGCGAAATCGACAGAGTAACGGTGGCAGTACCGGAGTCGGCACGGCTGTCATTTGCGACATAATCGAAGCTGTCGATACCGTGATAATCGGCTTCAGGGATGTAATGCACACTGTTTCCGCTGAGACTTACGGTACCGTGCTGCGGAAAGCGGACAATCCGATAAGTGAGCGTGTCGCCGTCGGCATCACTTCCCGAAAGGGTAATATCCCGTGAACCGTCTTCCGCAAGCGTGACCGAAAGATCCGACGCCTGCGGCGGTTGGTTGGGACTTTGGGTGACGGTGATCGTCACGGTTTGGGATTGCGATGCCGACATACCGTCATAAGCGCGGTAGGTAAAAGTATCGCTCCCGGTATAACCGTCATCGGGTATATAGGTCAGATCGGTACCGTTTCCGTCGAGTCTGCCGTGAGAAGGCGCATCATGCACAAAAGTAAGCGCATCACCGTCCGCATCGGTTCCGGTCAAGGTGATTGGAAGTCTGTTTCCGGACTGCACCGAAAAGGTACGCGCAAAGACAACGGGACGATCATTCACAGGAGTAACATCGATACGCACCGTCGCACTGTCGGAATAACCCGTTTTGTCGGCAGCCGACCAGTTAAACTGATCGACACCGAAATAGTTCGGCTCCGGTGTATAGGTCGCGCGGTTGCCCGAAAGCGATACCGTTCCGTGCTGAGGCGGTGTATCGATTCGATAGGTCAGTGTATCGCCGTCGACATCGGTTGCATCGAGTGCGAGAGTGAGGGGCTGATCTTCCGGTGTCTGAATCTGCTGCGCATGTACAACCGGTAGATCGTTGACCGGATCGATCGTCACCGTAATCGTTTCATGACTGGAGTCTGCCGTACCGTCGTTTGCGACGTAGGTAAAGCTATCCGTTCCGACGGCATTCGGTGACGGTACGTAATGGATACGGTTGCCGCTGATCGTCACAGTGCCAAGACGCGGCGAAGTGAGCAAACGGTAGGTGATCGTATCGTTTGCGTCTCTGTCCGCCGCGGCAAGGGTCAGATCAAGAGGCGTATCTTCAGAAGTCTGCACCGAAACGGGTGTAATCTGCGGTGCATGATTGATATGTGCAATTGTCAGATAGACCGTCGCCTCTTTTGAATCGACCAGACCGTCGCCGGCTTTGTACCCGAAACTGTCTCTGCCGAAATACCCCTGTTGCGGGGTATAGTGCACCCGATTACCTGAAAGTGTGATACTACCGTGTTCCGGCAGTGTCGTCAACGTATAAGTCAATGTATCGTTCTCTTTATCGGTCGCTTTGAGCAAAATATCCGCACTGCCGTCTTCATGAAGCTGTACCTGCAAATCTTCCGCCTGCGGAGCATCATTGACCGGTTCGACGGTGATTCTCACGGTCGCAAGCGGCGAATCGACTTTACCGTCATTCGTTTTGAAATAGAAGCGATCCTCACCGTTGAAATCGGGATCGGGCGTGTAGTGCAGATGGGCGGGTGAACCGCTCAGTTTCCCGTGTTCGGGAAGGGAAACGAGCAAATAACGAAGCGGGTCGCCGTCGGCGTCGTTGCCTCTGAGAGAACCGTGAAAGGTCGTATCCTCCTGTGTCGTAAAGTGCAAATCGACCGCACGCGGCAGACTGTTTTGTGCGATGGGCGGTGTCACGGTTACAGTTACGGTATCGGTATATCGGTTGCCTTCCGTATCGATCACTTCCAGCAGTATATAATGCACGCCTTTCGCAAAATCGTTGACAGTGCACTCCTGTGTTTGACAAAGCAGTTGTTCTCCCTCTTTCCAGCGCCATGTCGTAAACGTACGGCGTTGATCGAGTCTGCTGGCAAAGAGTGTCACCGGAGTACCGACAACTACTGTCTGATCCTCACCCGCACTGACCGGCACCGGTGTCGTCACGTTCGTGTCAGTCGTCGTATCACGTCTCTCATTTTGTGCAGGCAAAGTGCTGTTTGTATCGCTGTTATTGCTATCGCCGATCGACACGACACCCGTACCGCACCCGGTCAACCAAAGCAGTAGTGTCGCAAGCAACCATTTGATCATCATCCGTCCTTTCTACCTATCCTTATCAGCCAAATCGACATAAAAGGTAAAAAATATCTTTATTCTCCAAAAATCGCATCGAAAACTGCCGTTCAGGCACACAACGTGCTACAAAAATCTACATGAAACTGAAACTTTCACGTACCGGTACCTTTTTCATTGTCAGCCTGCTACTTGTCGGTCTGCTCTGGGGACTTTTTTTTGCAAACCCCAGACTGATGCAAAACCTCAACAATATGCTGATCGATACCGCTTTTGCGATACGCGGTCCCACCCCTGTCGACAAGCGAATCATCATCGTCGATGTCGATGAAAAATCGCTTCATGAGCTGGGGCAGTGGCCCTGGAGCCGGAACAAGATCGCCACCCTCTTACAAAATCTGACCGATGCGGGTGCGGCGATTATCGGGCTTGATATGGTCTTTGCCGAACCCGACGCCAGCTCTCCCGCACGTATCGCAAAAGCGGTGCATCTGAAAGCCAAAAATCTGCCAGATTACGACACGATTCTCGCCAGGACACTGCAACAGACACCGGTCGTCGCCGGCTATACGTTCGACTTCGAAAACCGCCGTCCGGGCACTCTCCCTCCGACCGACGCGATCTACATCGAACACGGCAAAACGACCGATACGCTCCCCCGCCCCAGAGGTGTCACCCCGAACATCCCGATTATCCAGCAAAGCGCAATGAGCAGCGGCAGTTTCAACACCTTTCCCGATCCGGACGGCATTGTCCGGCATGTTCCACTCCTCTTTGCCTGGGACGACACCCTCTACCCTTCTCTCTCGTTCGAAATGATCCGTCTGCTTCTGGGTGTACGAAAAGTCGATATCTTCTACGATGAAAACGGTGTGACGCAGATCAACCCCGCTCCTTTGCAGATTCCCGTCAACGCGGGGGGAAAACTCTTTGTCAACTACCACGGTCCCGGCAAAAGTTACCCCTATCTGAGCGCGACGGATATCGTCGCCAAACGTTTCGATCCCGCCGCCGTCAAAGAGAAGATCATTTTGCTGGGCACCTCCGCCGCGGGACTGCTCGATCTGCGAGCCACACCCTTTGACACCGCCTATCCGGGTGTCGAAGTACACGCGACCGTACTGGATAATATCATCAACGACGATATGATTGCCGAAAACGCTTCCCTCTCGTCACTCGTCACCCTGATCGCCGTCGCGGCAATCGTCCTCACCGTCGCACTGATCATTCAACTTACCCCTCCGGCAACGGCACTGCCGCTGATTTTCGCCACGGCTTCAGGCGGCGCTTATCTGCTCTATTATGAACTCTTTTCTGCCCATCGTCTCTACAACTTCGCCTATCCGCTCGTCGCCCTGCTCGCATCGGTTTTTCTCTTCACCTTCATGAAGGTCTATTTCGAAAACAGACAAAAAAAGGTGATCGAAGCGAAATTTGCCAAAAAGGTCTCTCCGCAAGTCGCCAAAGCGCTGCTCAAACACCCCGACGATATCTTCGCCGTCACCGAAGCGGAAATTACAATCTTCTTCAGCGATGTCAGAAACTTCACGACCATCTCCGAGTCACTCAACGACCCCAAACGGCTCATTGCCTATCTAAACCGCTATATGTCGCCGATGAGTGAAATCATCATCGAAACACACGGCACAATCGACAAATATATCGGCGATGCGATCATGGCGTACTGGAACGCGCCGCTTCCCGTACGTGATCATGAAGATCAGGCGGTTACCGCCGCACTCAGACAGCTCGAAACGCTCGAAAAACTTAACCCGGAACTTCAGAAAAGCGGATATCCGCCGATAGATATAGGTATAGGCATCCATACCGGCACAGCGATTGTCGGAGAGATGGGAAGCAGCGGCAGAAGCGATTATACGGTGATCGGTGACAGCGTCAATCTCGCGTCGCGTATCGAAGGACTCTGCAAAACGTACGGTGCAAAAATTTTGATATCCGAAGCAACATTTCGCAAACTGCGCCGACAATACCGTATTCGCGAAGTCGATCATGTACGTGTCAAAGGGAAAAAAGAGGCGGTTACCCTCTATGAAGTGCTCGGTGCGGGCAGTTTTTCGGACGAAGAGGCAGTACTTCACAAGCGGTATCTGCACGCGCTCAGGCTCTATCGAAACGCGCGTTTTACCGAGGCACGCAGACTTTTTGAGAAACTATACGAAGAGAGACCGCACAAACTTTTCAAACTCTATACAGAGCGCTGCCGCGACTATGAAAAACGACCGATAAAGGATTTCGATGCGATCTATCGATTTACTCAAAAATGATATCCGGCTGCTCGGTGCAGACGGCTCCAAAGGGAATAAAACCGGAACCAGTTGCCTGCAAGTGGAAGAGAGGGTCGTCATCGACGCCGGTAATATCATCCAGGGGCTTGGAAACGCGGCGGAAAAGGTTGAACATATCTTTTTGACCCATTCCCATCTGGATCATATTGTCGATCTGGCGTTTCTGGTCGAAAAGTATTACCACAAACAGCAAAAACCACTGAAGATCTACGGATTGCGCGAAACAATCGCCGCGCTGAAACGCCACTACTTCAACAACACCATCTGGCCCGACTTTTCCAATATTCAGATCAAAGATTCGCTCGAAAACGCCGTTGTTTTTGTTGAAATCGACTTTCATGAACCGTTTATGTTTGAAAACAGCACGATCAAAGCAATTCCCGCCAACCACACCGTCGCCACCTGTGCCTACGTGATCGAAAAACAGCTCTTCGCGTTTCTTTATGCCCCCGATACCTACCTCTGTGACGCTATCTGGGAGGAAGTGAAACATAATGAAAAAATCGACTCGGTACTGATCGATCTCTCTTTCCCCTCCGCCTGCGGCGCTCTCGCACAGGTGAGCGGGCACCTGACGCCGGCACTGCTCGCACAGGAGCTGCAACGCTGCAAACGCCCCGTCAACATCTATGCCGTACATCTGAAAGAGGCGTACAAAGAGCAGATTCTCCGTGAAGTCGAAACGCACCCGCTGCTCAAAGATCGGGTACGCTTTTTACAAAACGGCGCCTACCTCAAAAAAGGGTTGCTCGAAAAAAGAGCGCTGGACGATCTGGCACTTTTGACGGAACTGGCGAAAGAGAAAGACCTTACCGCCATACTCGACAAAATTTTGATGCGTGTCATGAAGCACACCCAAGCTGAAGGGGGCACCGTCTATTTGAGAAACAACAACAGACTCCACTTCAAAGTGGTAATCAACGAAAAACTCGGTATACACAATACCGATATGCACAACTGGCCGCCGATCGAACTCTATACACCCCACGGATCGAATCTCTCGAACGTCTCAGCACTATGTGCGATCAAAAACGAGATCATCAACATTCCCGACGTCTACAACGAAAAAGAGTTCAATTTCGAGGGAATGCGCCGTTTCGACAAAGCCAACGGATACCGCTCCAAATCGATGCTGGTAATTCCTATGGTCGATCATGAAGAGGATTTGATCGGCGTTTTGCAACTGATCAACAAACGCGACCATACCGGACAGATCGTCGCATTTGACGAAGAGGATATCGCCGTGGCGAAAGCCTACAGCGCCTTTTGTGCGATCGCAATCACCAAAAACAGACTGATCGAAGATCTTGAAAAACTGTTACTTTCGTTTCTGGAGAGTATCGCCGTCGCGATGGATGTTAAATCGCCCGACGGCTACGGACATATCAACCGTGTCGGTAAAATGATGGAACTCTTCAGTCATGCGATCAACGAAGACCGGGGAAAATATAAAGAGATCCGATACGACAAAGACGCCCTCCTGCAACTCAAACTCGCCGCCTGGATGCACGATATCGGCAAAATCGCCACGCCGGATATGATTTTGAACAAAGCGACCAAACTCCAAACCGTACAAGATCGCATCGGCGAGATCGCTCAGCGTTTTGAGAGTGTCATCACATCACTCAAACTGGCACTGGCAGAAAAGAAGATCGCAAAACTGGAAGGAGATGAAACGATCGACATCGATGCCGAAACGAAAAAAACGGACGAAGAGATCGCCTCTCTGCGGGATGCATTGCAATTTTTGCGGGAGAAGAATCTTCCCAAAGGGTATATGACCGATGAAGAGATTCACAAAGTCGAAGAGATCGGAAGACGCACATACACCGTCAACGGCAAAACGATACGCCTGCTTACCGACGACGAGATCAAAAACCTCTCAATCCGCTACGGCACCCTCAACGAGGAAGAGCGCGCTAAAATCAACGAACACGCCAAAATCAGCAACGATATGCTCGCGATGCTGGTCTTTCCCAAAAAGTTCAAAGATGTCCCCAAAATCGCCGGAATGCATCATGAAAAACTCAACGGCAAAGGCTACCCGAACGGCGTGCGTGCGGAGCAGATCCCCTTTGAGGCAAGATTGCTTGCGATCATCGATATTTTCGAAGCACTCACATCCAGCGACCGCCCTTACAAACGCCCCAAAACATTGACCGAAACTTATGCAATCCTGGATCGTATGGTAGATGCGGGAGAGATCGACGGTGAAATCGTCACCTGGCTCAAAGAGTCCGGACTTTTTGCCAAATACGCAGAGCAATATCTCAAAAAAGAGCAACTGCAGTGACTATCCGTGTGGTATCAATCCCATAAAACCACTACATATAGGACAATGAACTACAATAATATTTCAAAATGATATATTTTTAGACAAAAGGTAAATTTTATTTTATACTGTTCACAAAAAACATAGCAGGGAACGATAGATGCCAAAACAGTATAAAGAGCTGTTTGCCTATGACAGAACGCTCAGGGAACTTTTCCAGGATGTACCAAGAACACTGATCAAACTACTTGTCGATAAAGAGATCAAAGAGGTACTTGAGACCAGTTTTCCGAAAGTTGAAGAGCGAAGGGTTGATCTCTTGACCAGACTCGAAGATGACACCCTCTTTCATCTGGAAATCCAGTCCATCAACGATCCGATGATGCCAAAAAGAATGCTCAAATACGCTGCACTGATCTATGAGCAGTACGACCGGCTCCCTTTTCAGATGGTATTATATGTCGGTGACAGAGATATCAAAACAGAGAATCGGATAAAAGAGAAAAATTTACGTTATAATTATGAAGTCAGGGATATCAGAGAGTTTGACTGTTCAAAATTGATCGAAAGTGATGATATCACCGATAATATTATTGCCGTACTTTGCAGAGTTGAAGATTTTGACAGGCTTTTTGCAAAATTGCAAACAAAATTGCTCAAACTTGACAATAAGAGACGTGAAGATTATCTCAGAAAACTCTTTTATCTGTTGAGACTGAGACCGGATATTCACAAAAAGTACCAATAAAAGCAAAAAGAGGAGTTGGCTATGCCGTTTATCATCGAAAAAGAGCGTGATCCGTTGTATAAAGATGGACTTAAAGAGGGCTCAAATGAAACAAAAATCGCAATTGCCAAAGCACTGTTGCAAGAAAAAGTGGCGATTGAAATCATCATGAAATCGACCGGACTTTCGAAAGAAGAGATTGAAAAACTAGCGGAAAATGGAAAGTCAGATCTATCCACATAATTACAAAATTACGGTTTTACCGTTTAATTTGTCTTATGTAGCATACCTCTCTTGAAAAATTTAATTTAAAGCTTCAAACGGTGTGCTGTGGCAAACGCCCACTGGAAGTTGTAGCCGCCAAGCTCGCCGGTAACATCGAGTGCTTCACCCAGGAAGTAGAGTCCTTCACATTTTCGACTCATCATCGTCTCGGGGTCGATTTCATCGGTCACGATGCCTCCGGCGGTTACTTCTGCTTTGGTGTAGCCGAAGTTTCCGGCGGGGGCGAAGGTGTAGGATTTGAGTTGCATCACCTTTTTCTGCTCCGCTTCACTCAGATCACGAAGCGGTTTGTCCGCTACCGAGATCGATGCCAGAAACGCTTTGGTAAATCGTCTGGGAAGCGGCAGGAGAGTCGAGATCTGTTTCTTGTTCATGAAGCACTTTTTATCCAACCGAAAGTGTGGCAGAAAATCGATCGTAATCTGCCCCTTTTGCCAGTACAGTGACGCATTGAGTATCGCCGGACCGCTGATACCGCGATGCGCAAAGAGCATATCGCCCGATATCTTTTTCGCTTTCGTTTTTACCACAACCGGCACTGAAATCCCGCTGAGCGATTTCATCCAAAACTGCGGTTTTTGGAGTGTCAATCCTACCAGTGCGGGTCTGAGAGGACGGATTGTATGCCCGAACTTTTCGGCGATCCGAAACGCAATATCGCTTGCTCCGATTTTTGGAAAACTCACACCTCCCGTCGCGACGACCAGCTTTTCGGCGCTGAATTTTCCCCGGTTTGTCGTGACAATAAAACGATCCGTTTTTATCACATCCAATACTTTGTGTCCGCTCAGCACTGCAACACCTTTTATTTCATGAAGCAATATATGGATCAATTCGTCAGAACTATGGGGACAGAAATATTGCGTTCTTTTGCGCAACACCGGATTTAAAGCCCGTTTTTTAAGCCACCGCAGCAAATCGTCCTGGGTAAATCCGGCAAGGATATTTTCGATAAAACCGGGGTCGCCCAGATAGTTTCGTGCCGATACATTTCGATTCGTGATATTGCATTTGCCTCCGCCGGAGATTTTGATCTTCTGTGCCGGTTTGTCGTTTCCTTCCAAAATAAGCAGATCGCGGTCACAATACCTTCCCGCCGCCGTCAAACCGCTCGCTCCGGCGCCGATGACGATGATCTCACATCTTTTCATCGTTGCACTTTACCCCCGAAACGAAACGCCTTTTTATAAAATCCTTTTGTCAGATCGGAAATCGTCACACTATAGACACGACCGCTCGATGCGTGGATAAATTTGCCGTTTCCAAGATAGATACCGACATGGTTGATCCGCCCCCTCGAAGCGGTATCGAAAAAGACCAGGTCGCCGGGTTCAAGTTTGGAGAGATCGTAGATGCGAACATATTGCGATTGCAATCTGGCACTGTGCGGCAATTTTTTCTGCAGCGCATTTTGATAAACGTAACAGACAAATCCGGAACAGTCAAATCCCTTCTCATCCATTCCGCCGTAACGGTACGGGACACCGAGCTGCGCACGGGCAAGTGCGATCAGGCGTCGCTTTTTCGGATCTGATACGACCGATTCATACGAGGGATATCTCTGTTGCGGCAGATGGTGCCACACTTTCGTTTCGGAAGCAGGAAACGGCGCTTCCTTGCCCCCTTCCGGTTGCCACGACAAAAAGCACCCCTGAAAAAGAAAAAAGGAAAAAATAAAAAAATAGCGATACATCCACAAATTATACTCAATTTTAATGTATAATACCTGTATCACCCCTCTTGCAAAGGAGCTTCATGAAGTGGTTCGGTTCTCTTTTTATGACGATTGTTTTGGCCTGTGCACTCCCGGCAATGTCGCACAAACCCGGTGACAACAGCCGTAAAATCGACGACTGGGAGTATAACGCCACAATGCCCGTCAACGACGGTATCGCCGGAAAATTCTCACGCGGACCGATGGCCATCTCCACACAGGCGATGCCCGCACCGATGATCAAAAGTATGCGTAAAACGATGTCCGATACACTGGGTTTTGCGGTCGGTGGTGCGAAAGATGCCAACAACTTTTACGACAATCTCAAAAACGGCTATCTGCCCAAACTCAAAAGTATTACATACGAAGGTATCTTTTACGACCACTATTTCGATACCGGCAAACCGGAGCGCTGCGAGAGACTCTTTTGTCCGACATACGCCACCGCCGTGCGCAAAAACTTTTTTACCGACGCGGATGAATATTTCCTTTCGGTAGGACTCAACTCCAATATCAAAGCCTCCGATTTCACACGCAAAACACTGAACCTGGTCGTGGTGCTGGATATCTCCGGATCGATGAGCGCCCCTTTTAACCGGTACTACTACGATCGCCGGCACATCCGTCAAAACAGGGAGGAGAAAAGCGAACCTGTCAAATCGAAAATGCAGATCGCAAACGAATCGCTTGTCGCGATGCTGGGACATCTGAACCCCCGGGATCGGCTGGGGATCGTGCTGTTTGATTCGCGCGCCTACTTGGCAAAACCGTTGCGCCCCGTCGCCCTGACCGATATGGAGGCGATCAAAAGACATATTCTGGAACTGGCACCCCGGGGCGGCACCAACTGGAGCGAAGGGTATAAAAACGGTCTCAAACTTATCAAGTCACTCGACAAACGTTACAAAGATCCGGCCAAATATGAAAACCGCATCATCTTCATCACCGATGCGATGCCAAACCGCGGCGAACTGAGTGAAAAAGGGCTATTCGGAATGGTCGACAGGGCGGCAAAAGAGGGTATCTATACGACCTTCATCGGCGTCGGCGTTGATTTCAACACCGATCTGGTCGAGCGTATCAGTAAAACCAGAGGTGCGAACTACTATGCCGTTCATTCCGAAAAGAGTTTCAAAAAACGTCTTGACGAGGAGTTCGACTTCATGGTAACGCCGCTTGTTTTTGACCTGGAGATGACCCTCGACTCACCCGCATTTAGTATCGACGCGGTATACGGCTCTCCCGAAGCGGATAAAGCGACCGGAAGGGTCCTTTATGTCAACACACTCTTTCCAAGCGCAACGGAGGAGAACCGTACCAAAGGAGGCGTCATCCTCGTCAAACTCAAAAAGAGCAGTACAGAGCAAAAACCGATCAAACTGGTGGTACGCTACACCGACAGAGCGGGGAAAAGATATCAAGTCACCAAAGAGGCGACCTTCAAAAAAGGATACTACTACGAAAATACGGGTATTCGCAAAGCGATTTTGCTGAGCGACTACGTCACATTGATACAAAACTGGCTGATCGATACTCGTGCAGGGTGTAACGACAAGGTTTCGTCGCCTGTACCTATCCTGCCGCTGCGCGAACGCTGTATGCTCTATCCTCCAGAGCGTCCGGAGTTTCCAATGATGCAGACCTGGGAACGACGTTCATGTAAACTGAAAATAAGTGACGGGTACCGTAAACTCTTCGCTATTTTCAGACGCCGTTTTGCGGAAGAGATGACCGCGCTCAACGATCCGTCGCTCCAAAAAGAGTACGATGCGCTTTTGCTCCTCTCCGGGACAAAGCGTGCGGAGGATCATCAAAAACGTGACGACTGGCAAACGGAGCGGTAGATGAAGCTCTATCTTCTTCTTGCACTGATTCTGCTGGCGGCACTGGCGGGTATCTGGCTGAAGTACCGCAAAACACACGATACACGCCAACTGCTCAAATATGCGGCGGCGATTGCGGCTGTACTCTTTTTCAGCTATGCGGGGCGTTATATTTTCGTACACAAACCGGTGTTCATCGTCCATCTGGCACTCTTGTTGCTCAGCTGGACCGGGCTCTTTTTCTATCTGTTCAAAGATCGACTGATTCTTTGGTGGATCCTCGCACCGCTTGCGACGACGCTCTTTTTCATCGTCGAAGCGATCTTTTTCAGGGAGCATGGCTGAGATGTTACCGTTTGCAAAGCAGCACCTCTTTTGTCAAAGAAAAGAGACCTTTTGGATAAAAAAAGTAAACTTTTTCTCTGTTTTGTCGATATACTATCAGAACGGAACTTACCTACCGATATTTCAAATAAGTGAGTGTTTCATGAAGCGATTTTCGATTTTTCTTTCTCTTTTGTTGTCGATGCTGTGGCTCGGGGGTTGCGGCGCTGCAGGCGGAAGCCAAAAAGGCGGTGATTATGAACGTGCGCAAAACTACAACAACGGTGCGATCGCCCTCTGGGACTACCTGGTACCCGCTTCGGATACGACCAACAGCTATATCAAAACCAACGGTACAACCAGCGAAACCTACCGCACGCGCTATACCCGGGAAGCCAACAGGGTGACGGAAGTTTCGAATCTTTCAGAAAATGAGAAAACTATTTATACAAAAAACGCAAACGATATCACTATTTCATTTTTCACCGACGGTGCCGAAAACGGACGTTTAGAACTTAAGCCTACAGTCGATATAGGAGAAAGGGTAACGATCAAAAAATCGGACTGCCGGCTGGCAAAAGTATGGGATACATTCCACTATCAAAACCGAGATTTCAAAGATGTCATCGAAATCCGATGCGGTAACACACCCGGTTACTACCAAAGAGGCGTCGGTGAAATCGCACAGGAACAGAAACTTTCCGAAAAAGGAACAGTGGAGACTAAATACCTCGCCGGTCACTGACAGTCCGCAGGGAGAAAAATTATGCAACTGTGGGAAGAACTGGCATCCAGGCTCGGTATGAGCGAATCGAAACTACATGAAAAGATCGACAATTTTCTGATCTACGCTCAGGTCCAGCTGGCAAATCTCGAAGAGGCGATCGAACAGAAAAAATATGGCAAAATCGTCAAATATGCCCATAAAATCGGGGTTAAAGCAGCCAAACTGGAACTCGAAGACATCTACATCCATACCGAACATATCGAACTGCTTGCGACATTCAAACGCGATACGGACTATATGCTCCTCTTTGAAGAGCTACGCGCCGCGATTCAGACGCTCCACAAAGCACACCGCTCAGCCACCGCGCAACTTCCTGCCGGCTAAATAACCGCTGGCAAACGCCCAGTGGAGGTTATAACCGCCCCGCTTTCCGTCAATATCCAGTATTTCTCCCGTTAAAAAGAGATTTTTGACCAGTTTTGACTCCATCGTTTTGGGATCGACTTCATGACAATCGACACCGCCCGCCATCACCTCAGCCCCTTTGGCACCCCGTGTCGCATCAATTTTGATCTTCAAATGTTTGATCATATAAGCCAATGTCTGTATCTTTTTGGTGGAAAGTTCTCGTGCGCTGCGCTCCGAAATCCCCGTTTTGCGCAAAAGTGCCGCGACAACCTTTTGGTGCAATATGCCGCTGAGCCACAGTTCGGGCGGCAGATCTCCAAATTGATGACGTCCTTTTTGCAGACGCTTTTTCAACGCGTCGTACGAAATATCCGGCAGCAGGTCGATCGTCACCGCCGCCGTTTCACCGCGATGCAACGCCGCCGAAACAAAACGGCTAATATCGAGTATCGCCAGACCGGAAAGCCCGTAGTCGGTAAAGAGCAGATCGCCCCGTACCCGATATGTAGTACCGTCACGCGCTTCAAACGTAATGACGGCATCCAGCTTGACCCCTTTACAGGCACGACAGAAGGGATCACCGCTTTGTAACTGAACCAACACCGCAAACGGATCGTGGAGACGATGCCCCAGCCCTTTCGCGATACGCCACCCGCTTCCGTCCGCCCCGAGTGCCGGCGCCGCGGTCGATCCCGTCGCCAAAACCACCGCATCGGCATACATTTTTCCGGATCCGGTTGCGACAATAAATTTACCGCACTCTTTGGTGACATCTTCAACCGCCGTTTCCGTTTCGATCCTTACACCCCTCTCCCGGCACGCATACTCCAAAAACGCAACCACCACCAAAGCCTGCATCGCCATCGGAAACATCCGTCCATCTTCGACCGCGACGATCTCCATTCCGAGCTTGCGAAAAAAACGCACCAGATCATCGGTCGAAAACTGTTTGAGCGCATAGTGGACAAAAGCGGGATGGTGCCCGAAATAACACGAAGGATCGACCCGACGGTTGGTAATGTTACACCGTCCGTTACCGCTGGCTCTGATTTTGCGACCAACTCTGCTGTTTTTTTCCAAAAGGATCACTTCATGATCTCCCTCCGCCACCAATAGCGCACAGATCAGACCCGAAGCACCGCCTCCCACAATGATGATTCTCTTTTTCATAGCGGCGATTGTAGCACAAAAAGGTTTTGTGCCGGAAACGTTCGCACTCTCTACATAAAATTTTTATAAAATATTTTATATAATCAAACAACTGAGTTCTCTAAAAAAGTGTTGATTTCACTCAAGCGAGTTACCATTTGTCGCTTAGTAACAGCATCAAAACCGAACTAAAAAGTGCAAACGCAAGCGCCCCTTCGGGGTTGGGTGCACTTTTTTTGCCTTCGGCAACCGTCCGGTTTGGATGCGCAAATGATAAAGCTTTCGTTCAATCAACACTTTTTCAT
>WGAE01000241.1 GCA_015489185.1 Campylobacterales bacterium | reverse complement strand
TCGCTTCACCATCTACCGTTACTGCTCTGGTGGCAAAATCGACACACAAATTGCCGATAGTCACTTTGGTCTGTTTTTGCGTCCCTTCCCGCCGAAGCAAAGCCCGCACACGTGCCATGAACTCAATATGTGAAAAGGGTTTATGCATATAGTCATCCGCACCGGCATCCAGCGCCTCAGCTTTATCCGCCGCTTCGCTTTTCGATGATAACATCAATACCGGAGTTTTCAGCTGTAACCGTCGTTCCTGTTGTAAAAACGATACTCCGCTTCCATCGGGGAACAACCAGTCCAATACAATCAAATCGAAGTTTTGCGTATCCAAAGATGCATGCGCCTGAGACAGCGTATGTGCGGCAGTCACATCAAAACCGTTCTCTTCCAGTAATTTTTTCAAACCAAGTACGATCTCTTTGTTATCATCAGCGATCAATATGTGCACTGTTTTTCTCCTCTCTTTTGATGCGCAACTTTTCGAGCATTGTTTTTAAAAAAGCTTCTCTGCGTTCAATTCCAAGCAACTTTTTACGTGTCAGATCGGGATAGTTGCCGCCCAGACCCTTGCCGTCGTTGCCGTGACATCCGCCGCAGACGCTTGTATAAAACATCGCCGCATCTTTTGGATAGGGATGCGGACACTTTCTGCCGGACATCTCCAGCACATAACAGGCAATCTTTCGGGCATCTTCATGAGAGACATAGCCCCCTTCCATCACACCGCCTTTGAAACCGAGCGTATCGGAGCCGTGATCGATGATATCCACGATATAGTGCAAAATATATTCAGGCGTATCGATACGTGCAAGTTCCTCTTGGATATTCTCTTCCTGAGCCGAAACTATCTGACATACCTGACAATTTTCCGTGTGTGTTTTTGGACGCAAAGCGATATTTTTGTGAATACCGTTCCAGATACCGTAAAGCAATACTATCAAAATCAACAGATATAAGAATTTATACATTGTCTCATGATACTAAAAAAGATATTTCTCCCCGATGATCAGTGAGAAAGCGTGCAAGCCGTTATCCTGGCTGTAATAACTCCAGTAAAATGCCGGCTCCAAATCTTTGGAAAGTCGGTAACGCACGCCTGCCTGTACGAAATAGGATTGCAGACTTCCCAGACGGTAGTCGCTGCTGGCATACTTCTGATCGGTAAAATAGTCTTTTCGGGCACTGTAAAAGTAGGCGCTGCTCTGGGTATGGTAACGCAGTCTCCCTTCCAGTTTCACTTTCTCGCTGTAATCGTAATAGATTTTCCCCTGAAATGTATGTCCATCCAACTTCCAGTCATCATGATAGTAGCGATAACTTCCATGCAAGATAGTCTTGCCACTGACAGCCCGCTGATACGCGATCTTCGCCCCGTATCCCTGCCGGTTATCGGGACGCCTTTCGTTGGTGATGCGCGGTGCAGTATTGTAATCTCGGACGATGTTTTTATAAGGGTTGCTCAAAAAGCCGTTTTCATCGTTGTAAAAAAGTGTCAGTTGCATCTGACTTTTGGTGTCCAAAACACGCCCATAGCTGAGCTGTCCAAAAATATTATGCTGATAAAAAATTTCACTCGCCCCGCTTCCGGCATCACAAAAGTCATTGTTCCGGCACCAGATAAGCACCCACGCCATCTGGTAGGCAACGGAACCTTCCAGAGAGCTGTTTTTGGCACTGTCGAGCCAATGTTTATATCCGAATGAAATTTCAGGAATATGGTAATCATACTCGTTGTTGTATGAAAAGCCGTAAGTCACTTCGTCACGGTTTACCAGACGCTGTGTCAATGAAACTTCGCCGCTGTAGCGGTAGTCACGGTAATCGACCAACCCGTATCCGACATCTTTTTGGGCTATCACCTTTCCTCTGGCATAAGCGGACGGCTTCGAAACGCTCTCTCTGTAAGGTGACGCACCGCTTGAAGGCACGTAACTTTTATCATAATAGGTCTCCGAAGCCCCTGTAATCGCATCCATTCCAAGACTCGCGTGCAGGGTGTAATCGACACCAAAATCAAGCCCCAGTTCGATAAAAGGCGACACCACTGTTGTAGACTCGTCATTTTCATCATAGTAAAGCATCTGCACATTGATAAAATCCTGTGCCTGCAATGTGGAAGCAAAAAGCAAAGCCGCGGTAAGCGTAGAGAATTTCGGCACTATCTGCATCCGCACCCTCCACCACTCACACCGTTACCCCCTTTGACACCCTCTTTAGAGACGAAAATATGCTCATTGAACTTGACACGCAGGGCATTGCCGCCGTCGGGACGCATCTGCGGTTTGGCGAGGGTTGCTTTCTGCCACGGTTTGACATCTGCAGCACAACCACCAAGCAACAACAAGAGAAAAGGCAGCAGAAGCTTCATGAAGTTGTCCCTATTGTTTAATAACTTGATATTATCATAAAATTAGTAAATTAATTTATTATTTGATCAATATTCAAAGAAATATCACCCTGTTGTGCGTCGAAAGATCGGGTTTGACCATCAGCGCCGTGGACCAGACGCCGCTTTCGACACAATTCGGTGAGATAACCGTCACCGATGCGGGGCTTTCATGAGAGGCGGTTTTGGAGAGAATGTGGGAGTGGCGTTCACCGTCAATCTCGATGTTGCGTTCATACGATGCCGAGGTGGTCAGCGCTTCGTTTTCGATCTCTTCGAAGCGGATAAATTCCTGCGGATTGTGCGGATTTTTGATGCCGACACGAAATTTTCGTCCGTCGGGTTTGCTGCCCAGTGCGTAGATATCGCCGCCGAAGTTGACCAGTGCACTGCGGATTTTCGCCTTTTTAAGTAGCTGCACCGCCCGATCGACGGCATACTCTTTGACAAACCCGCCCAGGTCTATTTTGGTGTGAGGGTTGTCGAAAACGAGTTTGTCACGTTTGATCATGAAGTGTTCACAGCCGGTAAACGGAAGCAGACGCGCACGTGCCGTTTCCAACTCTTCATGTGTAATATCGCTGCGATAGCAATCTTTGATCGTCGCGACGGTAACGTCAAATACACCCTCGGTCTTTCGGTAGTACTGTTTTGCCCGCTGCAGCAAAGCTTTGGTCTCCGCATCGAGTCTATCGGTACGGCGCATGTTCAACTGCCCGAGCAAAGAGTCGGGATCGAAGTAGTTGTACTTCTTCTCCAGACGTTTCGCCTCTTTGAGCACCGCCTGCGCCACGCCGTCCGCAACCGCCTTACTCTCGCTGAAAAGCAGCACTTCACACGGCGTGGTCATCGCTTCAAATTTGTAGAGGTACTGCATCAATGTGCGAGCTTCTCCCGTACCAGTTTGCCGATATCTTCTCTCGCACCGATGATCTTACCGCTCACCCGACCCGCTTTGATGATAAAAAGCGCCGGCATCCCGACCGGATCGAACTTGCCGATGATCTCCCCTTTCGGATCGTCGATAACCGGAAATGTCAGCCCGAGCGCTTTTTGAAACGCCCTCCCTTTGGCGACATCCTCGTCAACATTGACACCCCGGACCGAAATGCCGCTTTTACTCAGCGCCTCGATCTGCGGCAATTCATGACGGCACCCCTCGCACCACGAAGCGAAAAAATCGACCATTGTGACGTTGGCATCGTCGATGCCAAGCTGCACCAAAATCACTTTATCGACCCTGTCACCGACATCGTACGCCCAGATTTGCGCTGTGATTATGAGTAGTGTAAATATTCGTTTCATGTCAGTGAGTATAGTATCTTTTCAGTTATTTTCGGCTGCACTTTTTCAGTATAAAAAACCAAAGAGCCATAGCGGTATTTTCCGTCCGGTGCCAATTTCAATATCATCCGCCGCAACAAAACTCTTCTCTACTCCCCGAATCTGTGAAAAGTCTTTGCTTTTACCGCCCACTTCGAACGTATATGTCCCCTCAACCAGAAAATCTCCGTTTTTTGCATAGTCTACACTATGGAGCGCACGAAGCTGGTTGACAAAAAAGATCTCTCTTAGCGTCCCGATTTCGCTCTGGTCACAATAAGAGAAGTTGAGGTTGGTATTGCCCAGATAGAGTTTTTCCGGTTTGGAGAGGATCGCATGTCCCCGGGCAGACTGTTTGACCATCATGATAAGCCCACCCATCTCGAGATAGTGCAGATAGTGGTAGAGTGTGTTACGGTTAATGCCAATCTTTGCGGCAAGGCGGGAGATGTTGAGTTCGTAGGGTTTGGACACACAGAGCAGAGAGAGAAGCTTTTTGAGTTTGAAGATATTTTTGGGTTCGATGTTGAAGACCATCGGAAGATCGCTCTCGAGTACCGTATTGACCACCTCCAGAAGTTTCAGTGGATAGTTTTTGCGATTTTGCTTATAAAAAGGGTAGTACCCGTACTGCAGATATTGTTTCCAGTAGGCAAAAGGCTTAATTTTTGCATTGATCTCCATCGCAATGTTCGTGTGGTTTGTCAAAATCTCATCAAGGCTATAGACTTCAAACCTCTCTTTGGTCTCAAACTCCAGAAACTCCCGAAAACTCATACCGTTGATGCGGTAAAGAACAGCCCGGCGGCTCAGATCCGCTTTGGCGTGTTCAAGTTCCAGCGCACTCGAACCGCTGAAGATCACCTTTAGATCGAAGCTGTCATAGATCGACTTGAGTTCCTTTTCAAAACCGGGATACTTGTGAATCTCATCGATCGCCAGTACTTCTCCGCCCTCTTTGTAAAATACCTCGGCAATCTCATAAAGCGAACGGCTTGCCACTTCGATATGATCGGCGCTGAAATAGAGCTTGCGTTCAAAAGGGAGATCGAGCGATTTAAGATACTGCAAAATAAACGTCGTTTTTCCGACACCTCTGCTGCCGATGATGCCGATCATTCTGTCATCCATATCGAGCGTATCGAACATATAACGCTTAAACTGAAGAGATGTATTTTGCAGTTGACGGAGAAATATGTTTCTTATGTTCTCTAACATATAGCACCTTTTGTTTAATGTATTAAGCATTATAAATGTTTTTTGCTTAATGCATTGATAAAAAATTTGCTATTTTTATACCTTTCGCTGTACAAACCAGACAAACTCCCCTTCGGCGCATATTTTCTCATCCTCTGTTGTCAGTGTCACAGTGACGGTGACGGTTGCGCGTCCTTTCTCCAAAAATCGCTTCATGAAACGTTCCCTCTCTTCCTGTAACACATCGGCGTTTGCGACGACACTTTCTGTAACCGGATGTCTATACTTCAACCCGCCGTTTCGAAGCAGAGGGATCACCTCTTCCCGCAAATCCGGGAAAAGGCGCATCAGAGCAAGTCCGCTCTGCGTTTCGGCAAGGGTATAGAGCGCGCCTGCATGAAGCGTGCCCAGATGGTTTTGCAAACGGGGATCGTTGGAGAGTGTCAGTCGGTCGGCATCTTTGTGTCTGATACCCACAGTTTGCACAAACGGAATCTTCTCTGTCATGTCACTCCTTCACCGCGTAGGCGGTCAAAATGCGCCCGTTTCGAAAGATCGCGCCGGTGTGCTCCACCGCATCGAAAACATCCTTTTGCGTCCAGCCAAGAGCATAGAGTGCATCAAAGTCCGATCGCTTGCAGTTTCGAGAGTCGTAGATCGCTTTGAGAGCGAAACGTGCAAGGGCTTTGTGTTTGTCATCGAGCGGGATCGCATCGATATTTTCCACTACATCATGAAGCACTGCTTCATCGTAACCTCTTGAGCGCAGAAGTTTGGTGTTGAACATTTTGCAGTACTCATAGTTTTCTTTAAACGCGACAAAGAGACGCATGAACGCAAAGAAATCAGGGTTGATATGCGGATGCCGTACAAGACGCCGGACACCCTTCATAAACTCTTCCAGATACTCGGGGTCGATATTGCCCAGAAACTCCATCTGCGGCGGTACTTCTCCGTAAAACAGCGAGACTTTTTTATGTAGCTTTTGCAGCTTTTCCCGTTGCACGGGGTCGGGGGTGCTCATGAACATGCTCGATCCTTTTGAAAGAATTAGACTATTTAGTCTAATCATATTATAGAGGAAGTTTTCTTTAGTTAGACTGAATGGTCTAATCTCTAACTTCTGTTTTGTGCTATAATAGTTCCCAAACAGAGCCACGATTAGAGTGTTACATAAACAGACGAGTTATTGAAACTGATGTAATATTTGCATATTTATAAAGGTATAGTTATGCACAGCAACATTGAAAATATAGAGGTCAAAGAGCTTACAAACCCGCAAGATTTTAAAGTGTATGAGGTCAGTTATACAAAAGAGGGTACCACCTACAGAAAAAAAGTGACCAAAGCGATGAATGTCGTCAAAATTCTCATCTACCACAGAGAAAAAGATGCTTTTGTGCTGGTCAAACAGTTTCGTCCGCTCGTTTACATCAACCTGCCGGACAAAGCGATCCGATACGAACTTTGCGGTGGGAGAGAAGATAAAACGGGACTGAGCAGTGAAGAGGTCGCCAAAGAGGAAGTCCTGGAAGAGACAGGATACAAAGTCGAAAAGCTCGAGAAGATTACCACACTGGTAACAGGTGGTACAATGACGCTCTTTTATGCCGAAGTAGATGAGAGTATGAGAGTCCACAACGGCGGCGGGCTTGAAGATGAAAATATCGATCTGATATATCTTCCCGTGAATGAAGCAAAAACATTCATGTTCGATGAAAGCAAACCCAAAAGACCCGGGCTGATGTTCAGTTTTTGCTGGTTTTTGAGCAACAAATGTCGCAACATATAACAACATCTGAACGGATACAGATTTTTGCTGAAGCGGGTTTTGGAAATCTCACTTTCTTTAGCACCGAAATCGAAAAAGGTGTACGCGAAAAACGTATCGCGAAGTTTATCGTACCGACCCGAATCAAAGGCGTCTATATCCGCATCTGGCTCTATCGATACATAATCGCTTTTTCTACAAATCGCCTGATCAATTGGCAAAAGAAGAACAAGACAAAATTTAAATGTATTTTTGGCATAGAGGGATATCGTGATAGATGAATTGATCAAACTAAGCGCACAAAACGACAAGCTGGATCAAAAAAGGGCTGAGCAGAGATATTTTGAAATGGAGTGGCTGATCGAAGAACTGCTCTCTGAAGTTGAAGAGGTCAAAGAGGAGTTACGCCCGAACAATCAAGCTTTTTTGGAAGATGAACTGGGTGATATTCTCTGGGGCTGGCTGATGCTGGTACAAAAACTCAAATCAAAAGGGTATGTCACCTCTCATGAAGCGATTCTCCAAAGGACTTTACAAAAATATACACAACGTATCAACGCTTTGAAGGGAGATGAAAACGACGCAAAAAGATGGGCGGAGGTCAAAGCAAAACAAAAAACCGCACTGGAAGTGGAGTGCAAACACTTGAATGAATAAACAACCATTGACAACAACCCGTTTATGTACTATAATATGTACAATAACAAGTACATAAAAGGCTAAATATATGAAGGTTGTCAATTTTACCGAAGCAAGAGCCAATCTGAAGTCACTGTTTGACGCAGCCTGTAACGACAGTGAAGAGATTGTCGTCAATCGCAAGAACGGTGACAATGTTGTCATCATATCTCTGGAGGAGTACAATGCCCTGAAAGAGACCGACTATCTTCTCTCTTCACCCGCCAACAGAGAACGACTGCTCAAATCGCTCGCCTCTTCCCGCGCCGGCAAACTGCTTGATAAAGAGTTGATTGAAGAATGAATCTTCTCTTTACGCCTGAAGCGTGGGAAGATTATCTCTACTGGCAGACCCACGACAAAAAAATACTCAAAAAAATCAATATACTCATCAAAGAGATCAAACGCACCCCTTTTGAAGGCACAGGGAAACCCGAACCGCTGAAACACATATTGCAAGGATGCTGGTCAAGACGTATCAACCACGAACATCGACTGGTCTATGAAGTCTTTGATGACAGGATTCATATACTTTCATGCAGGTATCACTATTGATTATTTTGTAAATCTATATCCTTCCAGCACCTGCAACACATACGCACTCTCTTCCAAAAACCTCTTCGCTGAAGAGACAGACGGCGAGAGTGAGAGTGTACCCCAGGCGGCGTCGAGCATGAAACGGGCAAATTTTTCCGGGTCGAGTGCTTCGGTAAATTCACCGGTTTCGATGCCTGCACGCAGCAGCGAGGCGATACCGTGAATCATCTCTTCATATTTACTTAGCAGCAGTTTGTCAAAATCCGGATCGACGGGGGAGAGTTCGACCATCAGGCGGTGGAGCGGACAGCCGTAGGTGATGAGCAGTCTGTTTTTACTGACGGAGACGTAGGTTTTTCGCAAACTCTCATAGACACTGCACCCCTCCTCTTTTTCGAATCTGAAAAACTGATCCATTTTAGGGAACAGGCGCTCTTGGACCATCGCCAGTACCAGTGCTTTTTTGGAACCGAAGTGGTGGTAGAGCGAACCTTTGGGAACGCCGGCTTTCTGCAAAATCGTATCGACGGAGGTGGCGGCATAGCCGTTGATGTAGATCTCTTCGAACGCGACGTCGAGGAGTTTTTCTCTGGCAGTGGATTTTCGCTTCATGAAACGGTTTTCCTCATATTTTTACCGCATTATAACAAATGAACCTACGATACGCTAAAATAGTTTCAGCTTATACAAAAAGAGGGGAGTTCATGAACCGCTGGATACTTTTAGTGCTGCTACTCACGGCATCGGCATTTGCACAAAACAGCTGTCTGAAGTGTCATGAAGGGATCGCGGACATTCGCGACAGAGATTCGCAGATGATGCACAAGATCCTCGAAGTCGCCGACAAAGCGGGTGCCACAGGCAACGACTGTATCGTCTGCCACGGCGGTAATCCGAACGCGACGGAGAAAGAGGAGGCGCACAAAGGGACCCTCGCCTACTTCAAAAATCACAAAGGTCCCAAAGCCTTCTACCCTTCCCCGACCAGCCCGTGGATCAACCAGAACACTTGCGGCATGTGTCACAAAGAGCAAGTCGACGCTCAGTGGAACAACCTGATGGCGACCGAAGGGGGCAAGATACACGGTGCCATCTGGGGATTTGGCGCGAAAGAGGGATACAACCACACCTACGCCAACTTCGACATCAAAAATATCCACAAACGCATCGGCACCGAAGCCTACCGCAAATATATGCAGACCCTTTCGCAAAAAGAGCCGCAGGGGTTCCCCAAAAAGCAGATCCAGCTTCCGCCCGCACCCACCGCCGAAGAGGTCGAACAAGACCCGACCCTCTCGGTCTATACCTACCTCAGACAGGAGTGTCTCAGATGCCACACCGGCGGTAAAGGGCGCTATCGACGGGGCGATTACCGCGGTATCGGATGTGCCGCATGCCATATCCCCTACTCCAACGAAGGGTATTACGAGGGCGATGACAAAAGCATCCCCAAAAACGAACACGGACATCTGCTGGTACACAGTATCCAATCCTCCAGAGATGTCAACGTCTCCATCCACGGTGTGCACTATTCGGGCGTGCCGGTCGAGACCTGTACCACCTGTCACAACCGCGGCAAACGCATCGGCGTGAGTTATCAAGGGCTGATGGAGACCGCCTATCAGGCGACCTTCGACGACCGCGGCAACCCGCAGCCCAAACTCCACACCAAACGCTACCTCCACCTGCAGGAGGATATCCACTACACCAAGGGGATGCTCTGTCAGGATTGCCACACCTCAAACGACCTGCACGGCGACGGCTTTATCACAGGCGCCAATCTGGGAGCGGTCGAGATCGAGTGCCAGGATTGCCACGGTACAACCGACAAATACCCCTGGGAACTGCCGCTGGGATACAGCGACGAGTTTGCCAAAACACCCAAAACGGGCAAACCCAGAGGCACGGCACAGACATTGGCGGAGTATCTGAAAAAAGGGTACGTTCCCAAAGACAAAGGCGACGGTTTCCTGCGCACCGCACGGGGCAATCCGATGCCGCATGCCGTACGTAAAGGCAACAAAGTGGTGATGCATCTGGCTTCGGGCAAAGATATCACCCTCATCCCGCTCAAAGGGCTCAAAAAGGAGCATAAACTCTCCAAAGAGGCGCTGGTGGCGATGGATCAGATCAAAGCGCATACCGACAAGATGGAGTGCTACACCTGTCATGCCACCTGGGCGCCGCAGTGTTACGGCTGCCACGTCAAGATCGACTACTCCGGCGGCAAACAGAACCCCGACTACCTCGCCGCTTCGGCGCATCATCACAACGGCATCACGGGCGAAGTGCACAACCTCAAAGAGTTTCTCGTCGACGGGAAAGTGACCGAGACCCGCTCCTACCTCAGATGGGAAAATCCGCCGCTTGGACAAAACGGCGAAGGGCGCATCTCGCCGGTGATCCCCGGATGTCAGGTGACACTGACCGTCATCGGCAAAGACGGCAAAGCGCTGCTTGAAAACCATATCTTCAAACTCAAAAATGTCGAAAACAACGGCACCGTCGCAGTCCCCAAAGAGGGTGTCAACTCGATTGTCATGTCGCCTGTTAACCCACACACCATCACCAAAAAAGGACGCAGCTGCGAAAGCTGTCATGACAGCGCCAAAGCACTCGGTTACGGTATCAACGGCGGTAAATATTTCTCCGATCAGAGCAAAACCACCATCGTCGATCTGATGACCGCCGACAAGAAGGTGCTGCCACACAAAGTCGACGAGCAGATCCCCGCCATCCCCAACCTCAAAGATGACTACTCACGCTTCATCGATGAAAACGGCACCCAGTTACAGACCGTCGGAAACCACTGGAAACTCTCACAGGCACTCGACAACGAAACCCGTGCCAAAGTCGACAGACGCGGCGTCTGCATGAGCTGTCACCAGGAGATGCCAAAAGGCGATCTCGCCGTCTCGCTGATGGTACACGCGGCAAAATACGCCAACGTCAACATCGACAACGACATGCACCACACCATCCTGCACAAAAGCCTGCTTCTGAGCGCCTGGGTGCAGGTACTCGGCGGCTTGCTGATCGGTATGGGAATCATGTGGTGGTGGTTTAGAAGAAAGAGACGAGGGTAAACCTCTCTCTTTAGTATAAAAAGCCAAAGAGCCATAACGGGATTTTACGGTTTGAACCGATCGTTACATCGTCTGCGACAACATAACTCTCAGGCATGTTTTTGATCTGTCTGAATCCTTTCCCTTTGCCGCCGACTTCTACCGTATATTTTTTCGAAACAACAAAGTCCCCTTCTCTGGAGATACGGAGAGGATATTCGGCTGCGACCTGATTGGGGAAAAAGATCTCTCTGACAGTGCCGAGTTCACTCTTTTCACAGTAGGCGTAGAGCAGATTGGTATTGTTCATGTAGATTTTAGCGGCTTTTTTGCACCTTTTTCAGATACTGAAAAAGCAAAGTCGTCTTTCCCACACCCCTCGCACCAAAGATGGCAATCATCTTGTCATCAAAGTCTATGCGATGGTACACGTACCGTTTGTACGAAATAGGAAACGATTTTTGGAGCCTGTTTTGGTACTTTTTGAGTGTGTCGAGCATGTATAAGCCTTTGTAAATGCTTATGAACATTTACATTTTAAAATAGAGTAACACAAGCAACATTCAAGCTCCAATAAACGCTCAATTAAAAACTTGCTATCCCGGATATCAGGAGGATACGTCTGCAAAAGGCGTTTCCTGTGTCGGAAAAAGATAATATCTCAACTTTTTAGATGCAAAAAGGTTTCTCGTTCACTTTCGGTTCACCTGATTTCAATATACTTTTCCTGTTATATTTAACAAACCGAGTCAAAGGAGAAACAACTATGAAAAAATCACTGATGATACTTGCGACAGCGGCGACATTTGCGTTTGCGACAACACCGATGCCCGGTATGGGTCAGGGCGCACATATGAACAAAAAGATGCAGAAGATGCAAAAGCCTTTTCTGATTCTGGGCAAGATGCCGCATCTGACGAAACTTGTCATGATGCACTGGGACGATCTGGGACTCAGTGACGAACAGAAAGAAAAACTGATCCAAATTCGTAAAGAGACAATGGGTGCGGTCAAAAGTCTCAAACCCAAGATCATGAAGCTCGAAAACGAAGTGGCAAAAGCGACGATGGAGGGTGCCGAACCCGACAGCCTCAAAGCCAAAGTCGACGAGATCGCTAAACTCAAAGCCGAAGCGACAATGGCGCACATCAAATGTATCTACAACACCAAAAAAGTGCTTACGCCCGAACAGCTGGCGAAACTGATGAAATAGTACTTCATATTCGATCTGAAAGTCGGAATTTTCCGGTTTTCAGATCTGTTTCTCTTCCTGTTGCGCAAGCTCACGGCAGAGTTTCAGAAACGCTTCCCCGTATCGTTCATATTTCACCTCCCCTATACCGCTGATCTGCAGCATCTCTTCCCTTGACTGGGGCAGTGCACGCGAGAGTTCATGAAGTGTTTTGTCGTTGAAGACAATATATGCAGGAACGTTGTGACTGGAGGCTAGTTCCATACGGAGTGTACGCAATGCCGAAAATGTCTTATCCTGCGGCATCGTTTTTGTCACAGGTCTCAAACGTCGCTTTTGTCCCAGTAAATCCGCATCGATCTGCAGGGTCGCTTCACCTCGTAAAATCTTTGCCGCAAACGGTAACAGCTTCAATGCCCGATGCGCACCGATGGCGATTGCCTCCGTTTCAAACAGACGGTCGGCGATCATCCCCCACTCATCACGGTTGCGCATCTCCCCTATTCCGTAAACGCTCAGTTTGTCGTGTCCAAATTTCAAGATATTCGCGGCGCGTGATCCACGCAGAATTTCGATAATATGATTCTGCCCGAAACGCTCGCCGGTACGATAGATTGCAGAGAGAAACATTTGCGCCTCTTTGGTAATGTCCACCTGTGCCGTCTCCTCTTTCAGGCAACTGTCACATTTGTCACCGCACACCTCCCCCTCATCCGAGAAGTATTCGCCAAGCAAGCGGTGCTTGCAACGGCTGCTGAGTGCGAATCGGTACATCGTCTGAAGTTTGTCGTACAGCACGTTTCGGTATGTCTCATTTTCGACCTGCTCGATCAACTCCCGTTTGCGGATCTCGTCGGATTTGGTATATAAAAGCATTGTTTCACTCTCCAGCCCGTCACGTCCCGCACGCCCGATCTCCTGATAGTAGCTTTCGATTGTTTTGGGAAGCGAAGTGTGTATCACAAAGCGAATATTGCTCTTGTCGATTCCCATACCGAAAGCAACGGTCGCAACAACGATACGAATACGATCGTACATGAAGCCTTTGAGTGTCGTGCTCTTCTCCTCGGGACTCAATCCGGCGTGATATGCCGCGGCGGGAATGCCCTTGGTTTGCAAAAATGAAGCTGTCTGTTCCGCCTCTTTGCGTGTAAAGGTGTAGATAATCCCGCTCTCATCAGGGTATTTTTGCAAAAAATCCAAAATCTGCATACGTCCGTTTCCGGTACGTTTGCGGGTGCGTATTGTCAGGTTTTTGCGAAAGACACCGGCACGTAACAGAAGCGGATCTTGCAGTTGTAACGCCTGGATAATATCGTCAGCCACTTTGGGTGTCGCCGTCGCCGTGAAAGCCGCAACGGGTGTTTTTGGGAAATAATCTTTGATCAATCCCAGTTTTCGATAGTCGGCGCGAAACTCATGCCCCCACTCACTCACACAGTGCGCTTCGTCGATCACGAAAAAGTTGATATCTACACCGAGCAAAAAGGGAATAAATCCGTTTGCCGTCAACCGCTCCGGCGCGACATAAAGCAGTTTGACGTCTCCTTCCCGTACCTTGTTGAATACCTCGTTTCGTGCCTCTTCGGACATATCGGAGTTGATCGTCGCCGCGGAAATTCCGTTATCCGCAAGTCCGCGCACCTGATCTTCCATCAGTGCGATCAAAGGAGAAACCACCACCGTTACCCCCTCCATTAGCAGTGACGGAAGCTGATAACAGAGCGATTTCCCTCCGCCTGTGGGAAGGATCATGAGCAGATCTTGTCCGGAGAGGATCGCATCGACCGCCTCTTCCTGAAACGGTCTGAAGCGATCGAAGCCGAAAACTTTTTTTAACATTTCTTCTTTTTGCATCCTTTTATTGTAGCCTAAAAACGCACAAAGGTTAAATAATATTTCATGAACTCCTTAAATTTTATTCTGCTATAATCTTCTTCATGAAACAG
>WGAE01000240.1 GCA_015489185.1 Campylobacterales bacterium | reverse complement strand
GGGTAATTTATCTTACCCGGGTAAATCATTTCTGCATATATTTTCTTAATTAATTCTTCAGTAATTTTAGTAATTAAATATATTTACTTATTGTTTAATTTAATTAAATATACTTCATATATCATTACTTTGCATTTCGCAAAAAGGATTGATCATGAAAACATTAAACTATATTACAGGCTTACTGCTTTTCATCGTGACTGCCGTATTGCTTGCAGCGGGAACACTTGCCATGCAGTTTGCGGCGTACTATCCGAAAGCAGTTGCCTACTTTACAAAGCGAAGACATTTTACATTCAAACGAAGAGAACCTGTAGGCTTCTCTTTCTAAGGCCAAGATCAACCGCTAAGCTGTGATACGGATGAGGCGATTGCAATTTCTGCGACGCCTTATCCTTTTACTAACGGTAACTCTATTACTCTATTTTAGCATCTCTTTCCTTCTGCTCTTTTTCCCCGCAAATGCATCACATAGATTCAACACCCCTGACAAAAACCGTACGATTTATCTGTTTCATGATTTCGCACATACCGAAATCATCTTCCCTGTCGATGCACTTTCCAAAAAATTCAAAGCGATGCTCTCCCCCTTTTTCGACCGTCCCGACCGGGGCTATTTCGCTTTCAGCTACGGTGATGAAGCCTTCATGTTACATACACCGCGCTGGCGTGATACCGATCCGGTACTTGCCTGCCGCGCACTTTGTCTAAATACTCCCGGCGTCATCCGCGTCGGACACTATCCTGCTATCCGCCGTGACAGCAGTGTCATTGCCCTGCCTGCTGATAGAGCCGTATTGCGTCAGGCTGAAAATGAGATTCAAAAAAGTTTTCTCTATCAAAACGGTGCACCCATACCTGTACAGGCTCCAAAATACAGTCCGTACATACGTTATTTCAAAGCTACCGAACCCTACAACCTCTTTTACACCTGCAATACCTGGAGCGGAGAGGTGCTGCGCAAAGCCGGTTATCCCATCTCTTACTGGACACCGCTCGCTTTTGAGGTAGTCTTTCCTTTTGTAAAGTCGTTAAGCAATCTTGTAGTACCATAATTTCCAAAAATCGCATACGGGAAACACTATGTCCAACGACTGTAAAAAAGCATATATCACCACCCCCATCTACTACGTTAACGATGTACCGCATATCGGTCACGCCTACACGACAATCATCGCCGATACACTGGCGCGCTACTCCAGAATGATCGGTCTTGAGACGCTCTTTTTGACCGGTACCGACGAACACGGACAAAAGATCCAGGAAGCCGCACAAAAACGGGGCAAAAAGCCGCAGGAGTACGCCGACGAAATCAGCGCAAAATTCAGGGATCTCTGGGACTACTTCGATATCAGTTACGACAAATTTATCCGCACCACCGACGAAAAACATAAGCTGGGCGTACAAAAAGCGTTCGAGGTAATGTATGAAAAGGGAGATATCTACAAAGATAACTACGAAGGCTTTTACTGTGTCAGCTGCGAAACCTTTTTTACGAAAACCCAACTGATCGATAACGAATTCTGTCCCGACTGTGGCAAACCGACTTCGATCGTCAAGGAGGAGAGCTACTTTTTTCGTCTTTCAAAATATGAAGATGCGCTGCTTGCATGGTATGAAGACAAAGAGAAGTGTATTCTTCCCAAAGCAAAAAAAAATGAAGTGATCAACTTTGTGAAACAGGGACTTCATGATCTTTCGATCACCCGCACCAGTTTTGACTGGGGTGTGAAACTACCCGAATCGATCAATGATCCTAAACATGTGATGTATGTCTGGCTTGACGCGCTGATGAACTATATCACCGCGCTGGGCTACGGCACAGACGAAAAAGATATGGACTTCTGGCCCGCCACGGTACATCTGGTCGGTAAAGATATCCTGCGTTTTCACGCCGTTTACTGGCCTGCGTTTTTGATGAGTCTGGGGCTTGAACTGCCCAAACATATCGGCGCACACGGCTGGTGGACGCGAAACGGCGAAAAGATGAGCAAATCCAAAGGCAACGTCGTCAACCCGCGTGAAGTGGCGGACGCCTACGGTTTGGAAAATTTTCGTTACTTCATGTTACGGGAGGTTCCCTTCGGACAGGACGGTGACTTCAGCCAAAAAGCGCTGATCGACCGTATCAATTCGGATCTCAGCAACGATCTGGGAAATTTGCTCAATCGTATTATCGGTATGAGCGGTAAATATAACGATTTTGTCATCGACTCTTCCGATGTGCTCCGATTTCATGAAAAAGAGATCAAAGAGGCGGAAGCGATCATCGAAACATTGCCGGCGTATCTTTACGACCTGCAACTGAATCGTTACCTCGAAGAGTTGTGGAAAATCCTGACACTTGCAAACCAGTCGATCGCCGTTTACGAACCCTGGGTGAAGATCAAAGAAGGGAAAAAAGAGGAGGCGATGGCACTCGTGGCACTTGTAGCGAACCTGCTTGCAAAAACGGCACTGATGCTCAGCCCCGTAATGCCTAAAACCTGTGAAACAATCGCCGACGCACTCGGCTTTACGATCAATCATGAACACTACCGGCGCCTGATTGAAGAAAAAGCGCTTTTACATACCTTCATGATCAAAAAAGTACCACCGCTTTTTCCGAAAATCGAAAAAGAGTTACTCAAAAGCGAACCCAAAACAGCTACACCTGCTTCAAAAGAGACAACAAAAAACAGATTGGATAAAGAGGGACTGATTACAATCGATCAGTTTTTCCAAACCAAACTGAAAATCGGAACGATTCTCGAAGCCGAGGCGGTTGCTAAAAGTGATCGTCTGCTCAAACTCAAAGTCGATCTGGGGGAACCGGAACCACGTCAGATTATCGCAGGGATCAGACCTTACTACACTCCTGAAGCACTTGTCGATACACAGGTGTGTGTCGTGGCAAATCTGAAACCGGCAAAGATTATGGGACACCTCTCCGAGGGGATGCTGCTTGCGGCAAAAGATGACGAAGGATTGGCGCTGATACGTCCGGAAAAACGCAAAAAAAGCGGTACGCCGGTCGGATGACCTTCGAAAATCTAGCGAAACTGACACACGCAAAACTCGTCAACGAACCGGCAATCACCTCTTTTGAGGCGATCGTTTTCGAACCGGAAAAGGTCAAAATGGGTGATCTTTTCATCGGTCGGGATCCCCAGCAAATCAAAAAAGCGCTGATACGCGGAGCGTATGCTATCCTGAGTGATCGGAAAATTCCCGTTTACGATGAAGAAGTGGGCTGGCTTCGGTGTGAAAGTATCGAAAACGCGCTGATCAGTCTGCTTCGTTACTACCTTTCCCAAAAATCGCTGAGCTTTGTCTGCTTCGATCCCGTATCGGTTGCACTGATGCAAAAGGTGGCGCATCGTGACCGACTGGTCTTTTTGACAGAGGATATCAGAAAAAATTTTCATCGTCTGATGGAAGCGGCACCTGAAAGCATTGTTATCGGAAGTGATGAAAACTTTATCCGCCAGGTCTATCCCGCCTATACGATCATCGAAACACCCACAAAAGAGGAAGTTTCGATTTTTAAAACCACCCTGTTACAGTCGAGTTTCTATTATCGGAATCACCTTTATGAAAATATCAAAGTACCCGAACTTTTTTTACCGCAACTTACCAAAGTACTCGATTTTCTCCAGACACGGGAAATCCCGTTTGATGTGCACAAGTGCGACTATACACCCTATTTTTATCCGCTGTTTGTTACCAAGAGGTTGCAGCTTAAACCCTTCGGCACCACGCCCCTGACACTGATCGTCACAAAAGATGCCGCGATGCTGGCGGATGTCGCAAATTATGTCAAAGAAAAAGCCTCATGGGCGAAACTGCTCTGTGTCTATTCGCATGAAATCGATACGTCAGACTGTCCGATCTCTGCCGCTTTGCGTTATCGTTCTGTCGAGGAAATCGAAAAATTAAAAGAGATTGAATTTAATTTCGCTATAATCAGTGCAGACCCCCAACAGGTGGTCCAAACCATCAAAAATTTGACAAAAAAAGAGCCACAGTCTCTGTTTGAGGAGTTATAAACCGTAATGGATTCACATTCCGACACGCACCGGAACATTTCGTCTGCCGGCGCGTTCTTCGAAAATTACTGGGATATCTTCAGCGGTATCCTGCTCTCTGTCGTCGCTTACTATTTTCACCATATCGGTAACGGCACGATCAGCACGATTTTTGCGGCTTTGGCGATTATATCGCTCTCTATCACCGTTTCGGAAGTTGCCGATATCCTTGCCGAGAGGTTGGATGAACCTTACGGCAGTTTCGTTCTGACCTTTACCGCGGTCGCGGTCGAAATTATCCTGCTTTTTAACATTATGCTACAGGCAACCGCGACACCTGCCGCAATGCAGACGGTTCAGGGTGGTATCATTTCGGCGGTCATTGTCGACATGAACGTTTTGCTCGGACTGGCGGTATTTATCGGTGGGCTCGCATTTTCGGAACAGCAGCACAACGAAGATACCTCCAGCTCCTACACCACCATTCTCTATGTCGCGTCACTGGCGCTTCTGGTTCCGAGTATTCTCGGACACAGCGGACATGACACACAAACTGTCGAAAAAGCGAGCTACATGATCGGCGGACTGCTTTTTCTTTTCTATATCACCATTTTGATTTTCCAGACAAAAACCCATACCCACTTTTTCAAAGCAACCGCAAAAAGCCGTATTTTCCGCTACAAGCGTAAACTGATGGAGAGTGAAAACGGTAGCGGTGAAGAGATGCATGAAAATTATATTTTCGACAAACTTCCGTCTCTGGTCAATTTCATCGTCATTTTCGCACTCATTTTTCTTATCGGTATCCTGGCGGAGATTTTCGCACACGACGGAATGCATCTGTTTAAAGAGCTGGGGATCTCCACAGGGCTTGCTGGTCTGACAATCGCCATTATCTCCGTAGCACCGGAGATCTTCACTGCCGTTAAAGCCGCCAAAAACGATCAGATCCAGCGTGTCGTCAATATTGCGATGGGGGCATCGACCGTCTCGATTTTGCTGACGGTTCCTTCCCTGCTGGTACTTGGGTACATCGCCGATGTCCAGCTGCCGCTGAGCTTCAACCCGCTCGAAATCGGTGCGCTGATTTTTACAATTATTCTTGCCTGGAAAACGACCGATGACGGTGAAACCAACTATTTTGAAGGTATTTCCCATCTGATGCTTTTTCTATGTTACGCGGTTATCGCGGCACTTTACTAAGGAGGCTTCATGAAACGACGCGACTTTATCAAAACGTCACTCTCTGCAGCGGCAATCGCCGCAGGTGCAAGCGGATGCCGTGAACTTCCCAAAGATCCGAAACTCTCTCATGAAAAAAAGAGTTTTCATTACAATCGCGGTAAAAGAGTCAAAATCAAACTTGCCACCAGCTGGCCCGCAAACTTCCCGATCATGGGAGAGGGAATTGAGCGCTTTGCGACGCGTCTGACACAGATGAGCGGAGGAAGTATCGAAGTCAAAGTTTTTCCTAAAAATGTCCTCGTTCCGGCACTGGGAGTTTTTGATGCAACCAGTGCGGGTGCGATCGACGCCTACCACTCCGCAGCATACTACTACAAAGGTAAAAACGAAGCATTTAACCTCTTTACCGGTTTTCCCTTCGGTATGACCGCACAGGAGATGAACGCCTGGCTCGACTGGGGTGACGGGATGAAACTGTGGCGGGAACTTTACGCTAAATACAATCTGGTCCCCTTCAAAGGGGGCAACACCGGTGTACAGATGGGCGGCTGGTTCAAAAAAGAGATCAAAAGCCTTGACGATCTGAAAGGATTGAAGATGCGCATCCCGGGTCTGGGAGGTGAAGTTTTCGCCAAACTGGGTGTCAAGCCGACCCTGCTTCCCGCAGGTGAAATCTATGTCGCGCTGGAGCGAAACGTACTTGATGCTACCGAATGGCTCGGACCCTCACTAGATACCAAAATGGGCTTTCACAAAGTCGCAAAATATTACTATACCGGCTGGCACGAACCCGGAAGTATGCTGAGTCTTGTTTTCAACAAGAAGAAGTTTGACAAACTCTCGGACGAACAGAAACTAATGATAGAGATCGCCTCTCAGGAGCTTAACGCCACAATGCTCAGCCAGTTTCAGCTCGAAAACGCCAGACAGCTCAAAGTGGTCGAAGCGGCGGGAGTGAAAATCGACCAGTTACCGTCAGACGTACTCAAAGCGGCAAAAAAAGCGATGCTGGAAGTCGCCGACGAAAAGAGTAAAAAAAGCGCGGATTTCAAACGGGTCTGGGAAAACGCCTGGGCATTTTTGGAACTGAACAAAAAGTGGACCGAAATCGGGCTGGAAAAGTATCTGGAAATCAGGTAACTTTTTCAGCCAGACTATGTATCGCCTCGTACGCGACATCGGTCATCGTCTCCAGTTCTGCATCGGTGACAATATAAGGCGGCATAAAATAGACCACATTTCCAAGTGGTCGAAGCAGCACTTCATGAGAGAGTGCATAGCGGTAGACCTGCAGACCGATCCGATCGGCAGGATCGTACCCTTGCATCTCGACAGCGGCGATCATCCCCCGCTGTCTGACGTCACAGACATTGGGCAACATTTTAAAACGCTCCAGCAGTTTCGATAATTTCTCGATTTTTTGAAGATTTTTTTCCAGTACCTGTTCATTTTCGAAAATATCCAGTGTCGCATTTGCTGCAGTACAGGCGAGTGTATTGCCGGTATAACTGTGCGAATCGAGAAACGATTTTCCTTCGCTGTAATCACAGTAAAAAGCGCTGTAGACCTCATCGCTTGTCATCACAACCGAAAGCGGGAGATACCCGCCGGTAATCCCTTTGGAGAGGCAGAGAAAATCGGGCACGACATCCGCCTGTTCACAGGCAAACATCGTCCCTGTACGCCCAAATCCCACGGCGATCTCATCCGCGATCAAAAAGACGCCGTATTTGTCACACAGTTTTTGCAACTCCCGGATGTAAGATGCGTCATACATCGCCATCGATCCGGCACACTGCACCAGCGGTTCAATCACCACCGCAGAAACACGCCCGGCATGTTTTTCCAGTAAAGATGCCATCGAGTCAAGTGCCTCATCTTCAGAGTGGAGCGCCGGAGATTTTGCCTGAACCGTCTTGATCAAAATCTCTTCATAAATCTCTTTGTAAAGCGCCACATCTCCCACTGCGAGCGCACCCATCGTTTCACCATGATAGGAGTTTTCCAATGAGATGAAAATTTCCCTGATTTCACCATGATTTTTGAAATATTGAAAACTCATCTTGAGTGCGATTTCAATTGCGCTAGACCCGTTGTCGGCAAAAAAGAGTTTGGTCAACTTTTCAGGCGTCAATGCAACCAACCGCTCCGCAAGACGAATCGCCGGTTCATGACTAAATCCCGCAAAGATAACATGCTCGAGTGTATCAACCTGCTCTTTGAGTTTTTCGTTGATATAGGCGTTGGCGTGACCGAAGAGATTGACCCACCATGAACTGATCGCATCGAGGTATCGATTGCCGTCAAAATCGTAGAGATATGCCCCTTTGCCCGACTTGATCGGTATAAAAGGGAGCGTCTCGTAATCTTTCATCTGGGAACAGGGATGCCAGATATGAGCAAGATCCCTTTCCCGCATGATAGCGTTGGTCAGCATGTAGCGTGTTTGACCTTTTCAGGATCGAGCTTCAGCGCTTCATTATCCATCACGCCGATACCGTGTTCAAGTACATAACGGGCAATCTCCTGCGCCTCTTCCAGCGAGTGCATTTTACATGTACCGCACTGATAGATATTCAGTTCAGGAATTTCATCCTGACTTTTAACCTCCAGTACATCCCGCATCGCCGCTTCCCAGGCTTTGGCGACACGCTCCTCGTCCGGCTCACCGATGACACTCATATAAAATCCGGTACGACACCCCATCGGTGAGACGTCGATAATCTCGACATCGTCGCTGTTGAGATGATCACGGATAAAACCGGCGAAAAGGTGTTCGAGCGTATGCGTGCCCTTTTCGCTCATCAATCCCTCGTTCGGTTTGTAAAAACGCAAATCAAATACGGTAATTGTATCCCCGCACGGGGTTTGCATCTTCTTCGCGACCCGCACGGCGGGAGCGATCATTTTGGTATGGTCTACCATAAAACTGTCTAACATCGGCATAGTATGATCCTTTTTGTTTAATATGTGTGATTATAACGTATTCTGCTGTTTATCCACCAGTTCACAGCGAAACCGATGACTTTCAAAACACCCGAGTATCCGAACATCGTCTGCAAAAAACGCCAGCTCCTCCAGAGCCAGACGCATCGGCCTGGCATCGATATGTCCGTCGATGTCGACATGAAACTGACTCCCTTCCGTCAGGCGATTGCTCATATAACTTTCGATTTTGAGCAAATTGATCCCGTTGGTCGCAAAACCGCCCAGTGCTTTGTAGAGTGCCGCCGGAATATTGCGCACCTGAAAAATCAAAGAGGTAATGTAGGGCATTTTAGGATCGTATTTCGGAATCTGCTTTTGCGAAGAGAGGATAAAAAAACGTGTGGTATTGCCGGGAACATCCTCAAAATGCTCTTTGAGAATCTGCAAATCATAAATCTCCGCCGCAAGTTTCGAGGCAATCGCCGCCTTCGTCGGATCGGCATCTTCCGCAATCTCTTTTGCCGCTCCCGCCGTATCGAGTTTCGCAATCGCCTCCAGTCCCAGCATTGCAATATTGTTATGACATTGTGCCAGCGCCTGCGGATGTGACGCAACGGTACGAATCGACTGCAAAGTAGCTTCATGAGATGCCAGCAGACAGTGTGTCACCGGCTCAAAATGTTCGCCGATCACATGTAGTTTCATTTTTGGAATCAGACGGTAGATCTCCTCGACACGACCCGCCGTCGAATTTTCAAGCGGAATCATCGCCAGATAGGCTTCACCGTTTTCAGCAAGCCACATCGCTTCCTGAAAAGTGTCGCAGGGGATCGGTATCAAATC
>WGAE01000239.1 GCA_015489185.1 Campylobacterales bacterium | reverse complement strand
CTTTTTCGTGCGACAGGGCTCAAAGACGAAGATTTCGACAAACCGTTTATCGGGGTGGCGAACTCTTTTATCGAGATCATTCCGGGGCACTTTTTTCTGAATAAGTATGCGGCGATCATCAAAGAGGAGATTCGAAAGTGCGGCTGTGTGCCGTTTGAGTTCAATACAATCGGTGTCGATGACGGCATTGCGATGGGGCATGACGGTATGCTCTACTCGCTGCCGAGCCGCGAGATCATTGCCAACTCGATCGAGACGGTCATGAACGCCCACAAACTTGATGCGATGATCTGCATCCCCAACTGCGACAAGATCACGCCGGGTATGATTATGGGAGCGCTCAGGGTCAATGTACCGACGGTATTTGTCAGCGGCGGTCCGATGAAAGCGGGACAGCTCAAGGACGGTACGCCGATCGATCTGGCGACGGCGTTCGAAGCGGTCGGGCAGTTTGAAGCGGGCGAGATCGACGAGGAGAAGCTGGTCGAGATCGAGTGTGCAGCATGTCCGAGCGGCGGTTCATGTTCGGGTATGTTCACGGCAAACAGCATGAATACCCTGATGGAGGCGATGGGAATTGCCCTCAAAGGAAACGGTACGATTCTTGCACTCACGCCTGAACGTGAAGAGCTGCTCAGAAAAGCGGCGCGTCGTGTCTGTGAACTGGCAAAAGATGAAGCGCTGAGTGAGAAGTTTCGCATCCGAAATATCCTCAACGAAAAGGCGGTGCACAACGCCTTCGCCGTCGATATGGCGATGGGCGGCAGCTCCAACACGGTACTGCATATGCTGGCGATCGCACGCGAGGCGGGGGTAAACTTCAACCTCGAAGATATCAACACTATGAGCAAGAAGGTTGCGCACATCGCCAAAATCTCCCCGTCACTCTCTACGGTACACATGGAGGATATCAACAAAGCGGGCGGTGTGAGTGCGGTGATGCATGAGATCAGCAAGCGCGGCGATATTCTTGAACTGGATAATCTGACGATCGAGGGGGAGACGATCGGCGAGCGGATTGCCGATGCAAAGATCAAGGATACGAACATCATCCACACCATCGACAACCCCTACTCTCAGGTGGGCGGTCTGGCGATTCTCTACGGTAATCTCGCCAAAGAGGGCGCGGTCGTCAAGACGGCGGGTATCGATCCAAGCATGCGTACCTTCAGCGGCAAAGCAGTCTGCTTCAACTCCCAGCAGGATGCGATCGCGGGCATTACCGGCGGGAAAGTGAAAGAAGGGGATGTCGTCGTGATTCGTTACGAAGGTCCCCGCGGCGGTCCCGGTATGCAGGAGATGCTGGCGCCTACCTCGCTGATCATGGGAATGGGGCTCGGTGACAAGGTGGCGCTGATTACCGACGGGCGCTTCTCCGGCGCGACACGCGGTGCGAGTATCGGGCATGTGAGTCCCGAAGCGGCGGAAGGGGGCGTGATTGGACTGCTCGAAGACGGTGATATTATCGATATCGATGTGGATAATTACAGTTTGAATGTGCGTTTGAGTGACGAAGAGATAGAAGCAAGACGCAAGAAGTTCAAACCCTACATCAAAGAGATTCAGGGGTCATGGCTCAAGCAGTACCGCCAACTCGTCACCAATGCGAGCAACGGTGCCGTGCTTAAGACCGAATTTGACGAGGGGTGCTAGATGAAGCGTGTCGTGAATTTCAACGCCGGTCCTTCGACGCTGCCCCTTTCGGTACTGGAGAAAGCGCAGCGCGAACTGATCGATTTTCGGGGGCATGGGCTTTCAATCATGGAGGCGTCGCACCGCTCGAAGATGTATGACGAAGTGCACAATGGCGCGATCGAGAAGATGCGCAAACTCTATGCGATTCCCGATGACTATGCCGTACTGCTGCTGCAGGGCGGGGCGTCGATGCAGTTTGCGATGGTGCCGATGAATCTCTACAAAGGCGGGGTGATTGAGTTTGCCAATACGGGCGCCTGGTCGAAAAAGGCGATCAAAGAGGCGGAGATTCAAAAATGTAACGTCAAGGTTGTTGCACAGAGTGCCGGAAGTAACTTCGACCATATTCCCGATGTACACTTCAGCAATGAGTGCGACTATGCGCATATTACCTCCAACAACACCATCTACGGTACGCAGTACAGGCATTTCCCTGAAACCAAAGCGCCGCTGGTCGTTGATGCTTCCAGCGATATCTTCTCCTATTCGGTTGACTGGAGCAAGGTGGAGCTCATGTATGCCGGAGCGCAGAAAAATGCGGGTCCTTCAGGCGTGACGATTGTGATCGTGAAAAGATCGCTGATCGAAGAGGTTTCGGAAGAGGTACCGACGATGCTGCGTTACAAAACACACGCCGACGCCAACTCGCTCTACAACACGCCACCGACATTCGGCATCTATATGCTCTCACTCATGATGGAGTGGTTGGAGGAGCGCGGGGGGATCGAAGCGGTGCAGGAATATAACGAAAAGAAGGCGGCACTGCTTTATGACGCCATTGATAACAGCAACGGTTTTTATATAGGGCATGCCCGTAAACAGGATCGATCGCTCATGAACGTTACTTTTAACATTCGCAACAAAGATGCGGAACTGGAGGCGAAACTGGTTGCTTTTTGTGAAGAGCGCGATATGATCGGTCTGAAAGGACACAGAAGTGTTGGCGGACTCAGAGCGTCGATTTACAATGCGATGACGATCGAAGGTGTCGAAAGGCTGGTCGATGCGATGGAGGATTTTCGCAAAGCGAACAGTTAGCGGAGCAATCCGGCGTTATGCCGGATTGTCAAAAGAGCGGAATCAATCTTTTTTGATTTCGGCGACGATGACACCCCTCAGGTCACCCTCTTTGAACCCGGTCGCCTGATCTTTCGGATAGACCTTTTTGAGTACCGCCTGGATGTCGTCGGAGATATTTGTCCCGTGACACTTCAGACACATCGCTTTGGTCACGAGTGGCTTGTAGACGCGGTAGGTATCTTTCGTTTCGACCACTCTGATATCTTTGGGTGAAAATTTTCCCGCTTCGATCGCTTTTTGATACGCTTGCATCACTTCAGTATCGGTAGTGTCGGGCGCGTTTTTGGAATTGCGTACTTTGAGTGCTGTTCTGCGCACGGAGGCGTAGTCGGGCAGTTTGTCGTTGACCTCTTCGGTGATCTCCTGTGCTTTTGTTGAGCAAAAGCCCATTGCAAGATTTCCGGTCGGATCCTCTTTCATCTTCGCTTTGACCTCTTTTTTGAGAGCACCACCGAGCATCTTGATATATTTGATGCCCTCTTGTTTGACAGATACTGATGTGTTATCTGCCGCAAATAAGGTCGTACAAGCAAATGCGGCAGTCAATGCAAATCTCCATCTTTTCATGAATTCTCCCCTATATGTAAATTGATTTGGAGAGGGATTATGAGTGATATTGACTTAAACTACGCTAAAGTGTTATGATACGCCCATGGAAAGTACGTTTTTCAGTCAAATTTTAAAGGTACAGTTTCTCTCCGTTATAACGGTTTTGCTTACCGTCGGTGCGATTGCCCATATGCTTTCGACCAGACGGAAGCCGAAAAGTATGATTGCCTGGATTTTGGTGATACTGACGATGCCGCAGATCGGTATTCCTCTTTATATCGTTTTCAGTGGGCGTAAAATCGAGAAATCGATTTTGAAAAAAGGGCAACTGGCATTGCACAACTATACACCTTCCGCTTTTAGGTCTGAGATGTCCCTCTTTTTGACGGCACAGGGAATTCCGCCGCCGACAGGACGTAACGAAGTCACGGTATGTCATAACGGTGTGGAGGCATGGTTTGAACTGGTTCGAATGATAGAGCATGCGGAGCGATCGATTTATATCTCGACCTATATTTTGGGTGACGATGAGGTAACACGGGAATTGATCGATATGCTGGCACATAAAGCTTTGCAGGGGGTGGAGGTCAAACTGCTGATCGATTCACTCGGATCGATTAGTCTGGAGATGTTTCCTTCTATGTTGCGAAAGCTGCAGGATGCCGGTGGAGAGTATCGTTTTTTTAACTCCTTTATGCAAAATCCGATCGAATTCAAAATGAATTTGCGTAACCATCGCAAAAGTATTATCATCGACGGAAGATATGTGATGAGCGGGGGTATGAATATTGCCAAAGAGTATATGAGTGCGACATACCATTCGAAACTGTGGAGCGATCTCTCATTTGTCATACACGGTGAAGCAACAAGACACTACCTGGATATTTTCAGATTCGACTGGGAATATACGACAGGAGAGATGATCGAAACTGAAGTGATCGATTTTTCACAAGAGAAAACTGTGGAAAACTTTGTACAGGTCGTGCCTTCCGGTCCCGATGTGGAAAATGATGCCTATTTCGAAGCGATGGTCTATATGCCGTTTGTCGCAAAAGAGCGTATTTGGATTGTGACTCCTTATTTTGCGCCGGATCAGACGATTCTGGACGGTTTGATTGTCGCCAGACACAGGGGTGTGGAGATCAAAATCATTGTGCCTGATACGTCGGATCACTATATTATTGACATTGCGCGGAACGGATTTTTGCGCCAGTTGCAGGAAGAGGGGATAGAGATCTATCTTTTTAAAAATCGTATGTTACATGCCAAAGCGATTTTGGTTGATGACGCGTTTGTAGTGATGGGGTCGGCAAATTTTGACGAGCGCAGTTTTTTTTATAACTATGAAACGACCTCTTTTTTTTATAATCACAGGCAGATTGCAGATATTGAGGAGTGGATGAAGCGTCATATGCTGGAGTGTACCGTGGGATTGGCAAAAGCTGGAAGAGTGCGTATGATGTTTGAAAATATTTTTAAAATGTTATCTCCGGTCATATAGGAGTTCATGAAGATGTATCGGAAATATTTGCCCTGGCATGTCGATCGACAAAAACGTGTTGTTGCGCTCAAAAATCCCATAGAAGATTCGCCGCTGAATGAGAGGATCGTTTTATTAACCTGGAATGTACATAAGAACAATCATGCCATCGTTTGGCTGGAGGATTTTGCGAAAATTTTACATCGTTATCGTCCCGATCTGATTCTGTTTCAAGAGTACCAGACGATGAATCGAATGAGCGTGCTGGACAGACATCATGAATACGGGTACGGATTTTTCCCGAATATTATCTGGAAAGAGAAACATTTCGGACTTATCAACGCTTCACGCAGTGCGATTGTAACGTATGATTACTATACCAGTGAAGGGGTGGAACCGATTATCAAAACACCGAAAATTATGCTGGAGACGGTTTATCGGACGGTAACGGGAGCGTTTTTGCGGGTCGTAAATGTCCATATGATCAACTTCGTCAAAATCGAAAAATTCATCGCACAGATGGCGCAAATTGAGCGTGTTTTGGCAAAGGATAACGAAGCTTTGATCTTGTCCGGCGATTTCAATACCTGGAACAAAAAGCGAATGACGATGTTGCTACAGTTGACACAAAAATATGAACTTGAAGATGTGAAATTTTGTAACAATGAACATCGCAAAAAACCGTTTCCCTATCCTCTTGATCATGTCTTTTACAGAGGGCTTTCGCTTCAAAAAGCGGAGGTACTTTCGGGTATCGACAGCTCAGATCATAAACCGTTGCTAACGATCTTTACTGCTAAATAAATTTTTTGCTTTGTCGATAATAGCTACAACCAAAAAATCACACAAAGGGCTTACTTATGATGACAAAAGAGATTATTTTAAATAAGGTAAAAGCGTTTCCCCCGCTTGATGATACGGTAAACAAAGTCATGGCGGTTTGCAATGATGTCGAGAGTTCCGTAGCGGACCTTGCCAGAGTGGTCAAAAGCGATCCGATGACTACGACAAATATTTTGAAAGCGGCGAATAGTCCGTTGTACGGTTTCAGTCGGGAAATCAAAAGTATCGAGCAGGCAGTTTCGATCTTCGGTATGGAGACGGTTAAAGGGTTTGCGTTCTCTTCCTTTTTGCAAAAGAAACCTGATCTCGATCTTTCACCGTACGGGATTGACGCAAAAGATCTCGCTTCTATTTCTGAACAGCAAAACGCATTTGTGGCGAAATGGTACAAAGGGAAAAAAGAGAAACTGGATATGTTGATTTTGCCGTCATTTTTGATGGAAGTAGGGAAAATCGTACTCGCTTCACTGGTGATTGAACATGGGAAAAAAGATGAATTTAAAGCGCTGGTAGAGCAGGTAAAATCGCTTGATGAGATGATGGAACTGGAACAGAAAGTTTTCGGTATGACCAATGAAGAGGTAACCGGTGTATTGCTCAATGACTGGAATTTCGATCCGGTGATGTACAATGCGATCAGATATATCAATAACCCTGATGAAGCGGATGAAGATGTCAAAGAGTATGCCCGAATTTTGCGCGTTGTTAAAACCGTGATTACGACGCAGCCGCTTGACCTGGATACAAACCTGCCAAAAGCTCTGGAGATGGTCAAGGCCTATAATCTTGATAAAGCGAAATTCGAAGAAGCTGTCAAACAGACATTTCAACTCGAAACGGTCTAACGTTTTTCCTTCATAATCTCTTCTTCATGTGCCGGCGACGGTACATGAAGTTTTCTGCATTGAACCCTCTGAAAAACTGTTTGTTGAACTAAAGCATGATCATTTGAGCATCCAAACCGAACGATTGCCCGAAGGCAAAAAAGTGCCCCAACCCCGAAGGGGCGCTTGCGTTTGCACTTTTTAGTGCGGTTTGGATGCGCTCGCGAAGCGACAAATGGTAACTCGCTTGAGTGAAATAAACAGTTTTTCAAAGAACTCTATTATTTTTTGGGAACACTTTGATTTGAATCAGAGTTGTGTTATGATTCCTTCATGACCAGATCTCAACTTGCGCAAATCGCCTCACATTTGTCCCGATACCGAAAGATTGACCTTGCTGAGCGGGTGGATGATACGATTGTTAAAATTGTTTTTGATCGTAAACATGATTACTATTTTGATATGCGTCGCGGGGGGGCGTATATTTTTCGGACAGAACACTACCGGAAAGTCAGAAACTACAATGCGCCTTTTGACGTAGTTTTGCGAAAGCGCTTTAACAATGCACGCATCGAACGTATCGAAGTACCGGAAGGGAATCGGATTTTGCGTATCGTGGTTAGTGCCGTTTCGAGTTATAAAGCGCAGAAATCGGTGTTGCAGTTTGAGTTTACCGGACGCAATACCAATATTATTATCCTTGATGAAAATGAAACGATTCTCGAAGCGTATCGGCATATCGATGCCGACAAGTCGTTTCGGGAAGTAAAAGTGGGAATTCGGCTGGCGAAATTACCGCCCAAAAACTTTCCCGACAGGAAAGAGGAGCCGATAGAGGATATCGACATATGGCTTTATGAAGCGTACCGACAGCAGGAAACAAAAAAGATTGAAAGCGTCAGAGCACAGAAACGTAAAGAGGTTGCCAAAAAGATCGCCCGGTTGCAAAAAGCGTATGATGCGCTCGAAGAGGAGTCGAAGCTGGAAGCGCAAAGTGATGCGTTGATGGAAGAGGCGAACTTGTTGCTTGCCAATTTGCACCGTATGCAAAATTACCAAAAAGAGCTGACGGTAACCGATTTTGAAGGTAAAACGCGAACGATTCGTTTGCCGCAGGAGACAAGAACTCCCGCGGAAGCGGCAAATCTGCTTTTCAAAAGAGCGAAAAAACTGCGACAGAAAGCTAGATATACCTACATAGAGCGTGAAAATCTGCTTTCCAAGATTGCGTTTTTACGGCATCTCGATCAGGCAATTGCATCGGCAAAAACGTTGGATGCGTTGCAGCTTTATTTGCCAAAACAGCTCAGGCAGCAGAAAAAGAGTACAAAAGAGGATACCAATATCGAGACCTTTTTTATCGAAGGGTATAAGATTATGGTGGGAAAAAATGAGAAGGGCAATATTGCACTCTTAAAAAGTGCCAGAATGAATGATATCTGGATGCATTTGAAAGATATCCCTTCGACACATGTTATAATACGCACAGAGAAAAAATCGCCCCCTGAAGAGGTGTTGGCGTTCGGTGCAAAGTTGTGTGTACAGTTCAGCGACGTGCAGCCGGGTAGCTATCTGGTCGATTTCACGCGCCGCAGAAACGTCAAAATGCGTGAAGGTGCGCATGTCAATTATGTCGACTACGATACGATAAAAGCGACGAAGGAGTAGAAAGATGCCTGTAACCCCGCTTGAAAACATTGTTTTGATCAACCAAAATATGCAGGTCCCCGCCGCAAAACAGACCGATTACCAAAATCGCGTCGAATTTCAAAATTTCATTGCCGCCGTACAGGCAAATGAAAAACCTGCAACCGTTGCGGATATAGATGATTTGGTGGAGTCCGAAGCGATCGATCCCGAAAAAGAGCATCAGCGCGAAGAGGCGGAAGAGGAGACAGGTGAAAAAGAGGTGGAGACACAAAAACGTTATCAAAACAGAGGACGTACCACGACACCCGAAGAGCTTTACGAATCACTTCCTTATCATATTCTGGATATCCGCGTCTAATCCGTAAATCTACAGGTACTACAGGGGAGTTCCGCTATAATACAAGATATTTCATGTTCATGATAAGGTAGATAATGGCTCAAACCGAAAATTGGCTTCAGCGACTCGATAAACCGCGTTTTGTGACAGGGACGATACTCTTTGCGATTGTCGTGTTGATCGGTGTGATCGACAATTTCATTTTGACCTGGCTGTTTCTGGGGGCAGCCTTTTTGTTCTCTTTTTATGAAACGATGAAACTGATGCGCATAGACGACAACAGGCTATACGGCTATGCCACTTTGTTATGGGGCATCTCATTCTTTTACAGTAATCCGGACGATCTTTTTTTTCTTGCATCGATTATTTCCGTTTCGTGGATGGTCTATAAAAACGATTTTCATCTGAAAAATATCTATCTCTTCCTCTATCCGACCGCATCATTTCTCTTTTTGCTGGCACTTTATAAAGGGTTTGGTATGGATGCGATGGTTTGGCTGGTCATTGTTGTCGCATTGACGGATACGGGAGCCTATTTTACGGGAAAAGCTTTCGGTAAAACGCCGTTTTCTTCCGTCTCTCCCAAAAAAACCTGGGAAGGGGTGGTCGGGGGTGTGTTGCTGGCGACGGTCGCAGGTGCAATCTACGGGGTAGCATTTGTTTCACCGATTTTATCTGTCTTGATCTCCTTTACGGTTGCGTTCGCTTCTATTTTCGGAGATCTTTTTGAAAGTTATCTGAAACGTCAGGCAAATGTCAAGGATAGCGGTAACGTCCTTCCCGGTCACGGCGGTGTTTTGGACAGAGTTGATGGCTATCTCTTTGCGGGTGTTTTGATGGTCATTTTGCTGAGAGGTCTTGCTTGATTGTTTTAGGGTCTACCGGCTCTATCGGTGTGAATGCATTGCATATCGCAAAGCGTTTTGGATACAACGTCGAAGCACTTATTGCAGGTACCAATGTAAAGCGTCTGAATGAGCAGATTGCCGCTTTTCATCCCAAATATGTGGTGGTCGGTGAAAAAGAACTGGTAAAAGATGTACGGCACGATCACGTACTTTACGGCGAAGAGGGGATTGTCGAAGTTTTACACCGAAGCAAGAGTGATGTCGTGGTCAACGCATTGGTCGGCTTTACGGGTTTACGTCCGACCGTAGAAGCGATCAGTCTCGGCAAAAGAGTTGCACTTGCCAACAAAGAGAGTCTGGTAGTAGCGGGACAGTTTATTGATGTCAAGAAAATTCATCCCATCGACAGTGAGCATTTCGGATTGTGGTATCTGTTGCAGGATCGCCCCGTTCGCAGAATGGTCGTGACGGCAAGTGGTGGGTCGTTTCGTGATACACCGTTGGAAGTACTCAAAAACGCTACGGTCGAAGAAGCGTTGAATCACCCGAATTGGTCGATGGGGCGCAAAATCACGATCGACAGTGCAACGATGACGAACAAACTTTTTGAACTGCTCGAAGCGAAATGGTTGTTCGGCATCGAAGATCTCGATGCAATCATTGAAACGAAGTCTATTATCCATGCGTTGATCGATTTTGTAGACGGCAGTACGACAGCGCATATCGCACATGCCGATATGAAACTTCCAATAGCGTTTGCGCTAACCGGTACCGTGACCGAGCCTGTACTGGAGAGTGTCGATTTGACTGCAATCGGCTCTCTGGAGTTTCGTCGTATCGATCCTGCGCGTTATCCGATCTGGCAAATCAAGGAGGATATTCTTGCCAAACCGCATTTGGGCGCCGTGATTAATGCAGCCAATGAAGTTGCGATTTCAGAATTTTTCGAGGGGAAAATCGGTTTTATGGATATTGCCGAAAAGACGCTGGCGGCGTATCGCAAATTTGAAGATTTTAGACCGTTAGTATTGAACGATGTTTTTGCAATAGATCGGGAAGTGAGAGCATTTACGCACAGTTTGAAAGTATGACTATTTATCGAAAAGCGGCGGGCTGAGCCGCTTTCCGAAGCACGTTGAATTAGCGTTTGAACGTATTGTAGACCCGTTGAAGATCTTCATACGGGATTTCACTGTTTTCTGTGATGAAAGTGATCGCTTCGTACGGATCGTCGTCCGTTACCGCCAGCGCCTCTTCCAGCAGAGATGCCAGTGCATCGTCATCCAGGTTTTCAGGATCCAGCTCGCTCAATGTTCCCAACAGTTCCAATTCTTCAACAGTCATCTCTTTCCCCTTTCAAGGTTTGAATTTACATTGGTTATGTTACTCATGATTTTTATCATGATTGTTTTTGCTTATCGGCTGAAAACAGAATGAGTTTAGCCAATAAACCATAAACTTTTATAAAAATTCATAAGTAAAATAGAATTCAAATTTTACATGAAATCTCTTAATGCTTACTGAATATTGCACAT
>WGAE01000238.1 GCA_015489185.1 Campylobacterales bacterium | reverse complement strand
GCATATCACGGGATTTTTGACGATATATCGATTAGATTTCTCTTTTTCAAAGACAGGGAGCCGAAGATGCGCATTACCGGACAATATCTGTACAATAACTTCAATCTGGATCAGCAAAAGGTCAACAAGGAACTCAAAAAAGTGACGGAGCAGATCTCCTCCGGACAGAAGATTCAGACTCCGGATGAAGACCCTTCCGTCTATGATGACACGTTGCGCCTGGATACACAGATCAACGAACTTAAAAGTGTGCAGGAGCGTGTCAAGAAAGCGCAGCAGTTTACGACCGCTACCGATACGACGCTTCAGGATTTTACCGACTCACTGCGCCGATTCAAAACACGTGTACTGGCGGCTGTGAACGATACCGCCAACAGCGACAACCGGGAAGCGATCGCCGCGGAGCTTACGGAGGAGAGAAACCATCTGATGCGCCTTGCCAATACGCAGGTCGGCGGGGAGTATCTCTTTGCCGGTTCGGCGACACATACCAAACCGATCGATGAAAACGGTCGTTATATGGGTAACGATAAGCAGTTGCAGACGGTGATCGGGGAGGGGGTAACGCTGCCTTATAATATCGACGGTAAGTCGCTTTTTCTCGGTAGTGACGATTCGGTACAAAAACGGGTGGAGACCAATATCCCCCTGAAAAATGCACAGACGGGCGAGACGCTGACCGCTTCAGATACACTTGCAGATTTGGCAGGTGGGGAGGGGACGCTTACCTTTTATCTCTCCGGTATGCAACACGACGGCACTGCGGTCAAGGAGAAGTTCTCAATCGATACAAATCAGAGTATCGATACCCTGCTTGAAAAGATAGGTGTTTCGTACGGTAACACAACGGATGCAAAAAGTGTCGATGTTGCGATAAATCAGCAGGGGAATATTGTCGTGACGGATTTACATAGCGGGAAAAGTCAGTTGATGTTCAAACTGCGAGCTGAATATGATGACGGAAGCGGCACGACCAAACCGATCGATTTTATCAAAAGCGGTTATGAATATGCCGACGCCGCAAATCCTGACAGTGCCTATTTTGTCAAAAAAGGCTCGGTTTTAACCGGTAATGTATCATTACTCGCAAACGGTAAAACAGTGGATGCTTCTACAAAACTGGAAGCGATCGCGAACGGTTCGCTGCAGAATAAATCGTTTATCATGAAGTTGACGGATATCAACGGAGATGCGTACAGTGTTAGTCTCGACCTGGATTCACAAAGTTCATTTACGGTAACCGGTAGCAACGGAAGTACTACATATAATATATATAATGCCGACGGTTCACAGACAAGCAATTCAGATATGACAATGGGACAACTCTCATCGGTTATTTCAATGGTCACTTCCGGACAACTCCCGACTTCCACGAACTCTGCGGATGATTTCAATAGTGCCGTCGATGCGGCACAAAAGGTTGTTTCAGTCGGGACGGATCAGGATGGCAGATTGCAGATCACCGATAAATCGAACAATTTGAGCAAAATTACATTTGCGATCTACGATCCGGATGCCTCTGATTTCAACGTGCAAACGCCCACTATCGCGTTTCATACCAATGATGCGATCACAACGCGCAAACCGCAAATGGACTTTTTCGCACAACTCGATGAGATCATCGATGCGGTCAGAACCGGGAAAGGAGAAGTTGACGCCAACACCGGTGATCCCAGAAACATCGGTATGGAAAACGCGCTGGCGCAACTCGATCAGTTTGATGCCCACTTCAATACACAGCTTGCGAAAGTGGGTACGATTGAAAATTCACTGACCAACGCATCCGATCGTGCGACAAGCATGGAGGTGAGTCTCAAAGAGCTGAAGTCCGATTTGACCGATGTCGATATCGCTGAAGCCTATCTGCGCCTGACGCAGATTTCACAGAGCTATCAGGCGATTCTTTCAAGTGTGACGAAGATCAATGCTTTGACGCTGTTAAACTATATGAAATGATATATCGCGGTATCACTTCATGAGCACTTTTGCACAAAATGAATGACCGAACGGTTGCCGAAAGCAAAAAACGTGCACACAATCCCGAAGGGGCGCTTACGTTTGCACTTTTTGAGTGCGGTTTGGATACGTTCGCGAAGCGATAAACGGCAACTCGCTTAAGTGCAATCAACAGTTTTTCAGAGAACTCTATTATATATAGTAAATGATGCAATGCAAAAGTGTTTCTTCATTTTTGCCTTTCTAACCAAATAAAAAATCTTTTTTGCTATAATTGACTAAAAACGGTTAGAAAGGTAAAATTATTTTAAGAACGATACTTTTTATTTTCACCGCGCTCGCTTTTGTCTTTCTCGGGTTTGCGACGCTGATGCCGGAGGCGTCGGGTAAAATCGGTTATACGATAGGGTTGTACAATCGTGTCTTTTTCGGGTATATCGGGTTTATCTATCCCTATCTGCTGATCGTGCCCGCCTATTTTGTCTATAAAGATCCGCATATGCGGATTGAACGTACACGTATCTGGGTGCCGGCGTTTATCTTTTTCATCGCACTTTTAATGTTTCAGGCAAAAGCGGTCAAAAGCAGTTATTTGGGGATTCTGGGGTCTTATATCGATACCTTTTTGACCCGATATGTCGGAAGTGTGGGTATCTGGGTTGTGATCGTGGGATTGATGCTTACGGCAGCAGCTTTTCTTGCCAATGCGACAATCGAAAATTTCAGTTTTCGTATGTTGTTACCCGGGTTTGGTTTGCGAGACTATTTTCGTCGACTTAAAGATGAACTTGCTGAAAAGTTTGTACATTTGAGGGAGCGTATTGCCGCATATTTACCGCGTCGTAATCCGGAGACGATCGATTTTGCGGTACCTGACGATGCTGTCTTCGAGACCGCTGCAGACACTGTATCAGTCAGTGAACCTGCCGCACCTGTCAAAACGGCAACAGCGGTACGGCAGGAAGAGCCTCCTGTTGAAGAGGAGATACTCGAACTTCATGAAAGTATCGATGAAATCTTGCAACCGGTCGGTGAAGAGGTAGGTGCGGAAGCTGTAAACCAACCGGATACAACCGCTTCCGCGGAGGATACGCTGGAGGTACTTAAAGCCGAAACCGCGGAGCTGGAACAATTGGTCGCACAGCAAATTGATCATAAACCTGCAGTCAAAAGCGTACCGAAAAAAGAGACACAAACGAAAAAACCGGCCAAACCCAAAGCCAAACGTGTCAAAGAGATCAAGGAAAACAAAAAATATATGGCGAAAATGGGAAGCGGTACACAACCCAAAAAACCGAAAAATTTCAAACTTCCGTATCTTGATTTTCTCAATTCCCCTCCCAAAAAGCGTCATCATGTCAATGAAGCGGAGATCGATCAGAAGATTGTCGATCTGATGGAGAAACTTGCGCAGTTTAAGATTACCGGTGATGTGGTCGCGACCTATTCGGGACCGGTGGTAACGACATTCGAATTTCGCCCCGATGCACATATCAAGGTATCAAAGATTTTGACACTGCAGGATGACCTTGCAATGGCGCTTAAAGCCCAGACAATACGTATCCAGGCGCCCGTACCCGGTAAAGATGTTGTGGGTATCGAGATTCCGAACAAAGAGACGCAGACGATCTATTTGAAGGAGATCTTGCAGACACCTGTCTTTCAGAAAGCGGAATCATCTCTGACGATGGCGCTTGGAAAAGATATTGTCGGTAATCCGTTCGTGACCGATTTGAAGAAGTTGCCGCATCTGTTGATCGCGGGTACGACAGGAAGCGGTAAGAGTGTGGGAATCAACGCCATGCTTGTTTCGATGCTTTATCGGAACTCTCCCGACGATCTGAAACTGCTCATGATCGATCCGAAGATGCTGGAATTTTCGATTTACAACGATATTCCGCATCTGCTCACTCCGGTCATTACGCAACCCAAACAGGCGATCACCGCATTGGCGAATATGGTTGTTGAGATGGAGAAGCGCTATAAGCTCATGAGCAAAACCAAAACCAAAAATATCGAAAACTATAATGAAAAAGCGAAGCGCGAAGGGTATGAACCGTTTCCGTATATTGTTGTGATTATCGATGAGCTGGCGGATTTGATGATGACCAGCGGTAAGGATGTAGAGTTTTATATTGCGAGACTGGCGCAGATGGCACGTGCGAGCGGTATTCACCTTATTGTCGCGACACAGCGTCCGTCGGTTGATGTCGTAACAGGTCTGATTAAAGCGAACCTGCCGAGCCGTATTTCGTTTAAAGTGGGGCAGAAGATCGACTCCAAGGTGATTCTTGACTCCACCGGTGCGGAATCGTTGCTTGGACGCGGCGATATGCTCTTTACCCCTCCCGGTACGTCGGGCTTAATCCGTCTGCATGCCCCCTTTATTACTGAAGGGGAGATCGAGACGATTGTCGAGTTTTTGAAATCGCAGCGTGAAGTGGTCTATGATGAGTCGTTTCTGAATGAACCGGGATCGTTGCAGATTGCAGGTGCCGGGGAGGGTAAAAAGAGCAAGGAAGATGATTTCGATGAACTCTATGAAGAGGCGAAATCGATTGTACTCTCTGACAAAAAGACTTCGATCAGTTATCTGCAGCGTCGATTGCAGATCGGTTATAACCGTGCCGCACGCATTGTTGAGCAACTGGAACTGACGGGTGTCATTTCCGCACCCAATGCGAAAGGACAAAGAGAGATTCTGGTTTGATCCGAGGTCTCTCTTTTTGTAACGTATCGTAACTTCATGACTTTTGCAATGTAACATAAAGTAACACCACAAATGACTTAAACCTTCTCTGCTGTATAATCAAATAAATATTTTTTAAGGAGCAATTGATGGGCTTGATTGAAGAGTACAAAGCACACACCGAAGAACGTGCAAAACTGGGGATTCCACCCCTTCCACTGACAGCGAAGCAGACGGCGGAACTGGTAGAGCTTTTGAAGCAGGATCCGATTCCGGAAGAAGATTATCTGATGGATCTGCTCAAAAACCATGTCAGTCCGGGTGTCGATGACGCGGCGTATGTCAAAGCAGCGTTTCTGAACGCGATCATTACGGGTGATGCGACTTGTAAGGCGATCACGAAGGTCGATGCGATCAAGATTCTGGGTACGATGCTCGGCGGATACAATGTCGGTCCGCTTGTCGAAGCGCTCAAGCATGAGCATGTCGAAGTGGCACAGGCGGCTGCGGATGAACTCAAACATACGATTCTTGTTTACGACTCTTTCAACGATGTCAAAAATCTGATGGATGAAGGGAATGCGTTTGCAAAAGAGGTGATCGAATCGTGGGCGAACGCGGAGTGGTTCCTCTCCAAAGAACCGCTTCCCGAAGAGATAACCCTGACCGTGTTCCAGGTACCTGGCGAGACCAATACCGACGACCTCTCTCCCGCATCGGAAGCCTTTACACGTTCCGATATTCCGCTGCATGCACTCTCGATGCTGCAGTCGAAGATGGATGATCCGATCGGTACGATCGAGAGACTCAAAAAAGAGTACGGTCATCCTCTGGCGTATGTCGGAGATGTCGTGGGTACGGGTAGTTCCAGAAAGTCCGGTATCAACTCGGTGCAGTGGCATCTTGGGAAAGATATTCCGGGTGTACCGAACAAAAGAACCGGCGGTGTCGTCATCGGCGGAATCATCGCGCCGATCTTCTTCAATACGGCCGAAGATTCAGGATGTCTGCCGATCGAAGCGGATGTGAGCGAACTCTCGATGGGGGATGTTATCACCGTCAAACCGTTCGAAGGAAAGATTTACAAAGACGGTAAAGTGGTTAGCGAGTTCCAGCTCAAACCCAACACGCTTCCTGACGAGATGCGTGCGGGTGGACGTATTCCGCTCATTATCGGAAAAGGGTTGACACAAAAAGCGCGTGAAGCGCTGGGACTTGGTCCAAGCGATGTGTTCCTCCATCCGGAGATGCCTCAGGATGACGGCAAAGGGTTTACACTGGCGCAGAAAATGGTTGGTAAAGCGTGCGGTATGGAGGGTGTCAAACCCGGAACCTACTGTGAGCCTGTCGTTATGACGGTCGGTTCACAGGATACGACGGGACCGATGACCAGAGATGAGATCAAAGAGCTTGCGGCGCTCAGTTTCGGTGCGGATCTGGTACTTCAGAGCTTCTGTCATACGGCGGCTTATCCGAAACCTGCCGATATCAAACTCCAACATGAATTGCCACCTTTCTGGACAAGCAGAAAAGGTGTCATTCTCAAACCGGGTGACGGTGTTATCCACTCATGGCTGAACCGTATGGTACTTCCGGATACGGTCGGTACGGGCGGCGACTCCCATACCCGTTTTCCGATCGGTATCTCTTTCCCCGCGGGTTCCGGTCTGGTCGCGTTTGCGGCGGTTACCGGAATGATGCCTCTGACGATGCCCGAATCTGTACTGGTCAAGTTCAAAGGTGAGATGCAGCCGGGTATCACCCTGCGTGATCTGGTCAACGCGATTCCGTACTTTGCGATCAAGCAGGGGTTGCTGACGGTCGAGAAAAAAGGAAAGAAAAATGTCTTTGCCGGACGTATTTTGGAGATCGAAGGGTTGCCGAACCTCAAGTGTGAGCAGGCGTTCGAGCTGGCGGATGCGTCGGCGGAGCGCAGTGCGGCGGCATGTACGGTTAAATTGAACAAAGAGCCGATAATCGAGTATCTGAAATCGAATATCGCCCTGATTGAACAGATGATCAAAGAGGGGTACCAGGATGCGCAGACACTCCAGCGACGTGCCGACAAGATGAAAGCGTGGATTGAAAATCCGGTACTGCTGGAGAGAGATGAAGACGCTTCATACGCGGCGGTGATTGAGATCGATCTGAACGAAGTGACAGAACCGATCGTCGCATGTCCGAACGATCCGGATGACGTCGCGACACTGACTGAAGTACTTGAAGATGAGCGAAGACCTACCGACAAGATCGACGAGGTATTTGTCGGTTCATGTATGACCAATATCGGTCTCTTCAGAGCGCTTGGTGAAGTACTGAGAGGTGAAGGACCTGTCAAATCGAGACTGTGGGTCGTACCTCCGACAAAAATGGATGAGAAAACATTGACGGAAGAGGGCTACTACGCAATCTTCGGTGCCGCAGGTGCCAGAACCGAAGTGCCGGGCTGCTCGCTCTGTATGGGTAACCAGGCGCGTGTTGCCGACAATGCGGTCGTTTTTTCGACAAGTACCCGTAATTTCGACAATCGAATGGGTAAAGGGGCGCAAGTTTACCTCGGAAGTGCGGAAGTTGCCGCGGTAGCCGCACTGCTTGGACGTATGCCGAGTAAAGAGGAGTATCTTGAGATCATGAGCAAGAAGATCACGCCTGAGCTGCAGGATAAGGTCTATCGCTATCTCAACTTCGACCAGGTCGAGCCGGAGATGCTTGAAGAGATGGTAAAATAAAAAACTTTTAACTTTTCGCACCTCCTTGAAGGGAGGTGCAACCCTTTTTTCGCTACAATTTTTTTATGCTTGTTAAGTTTCTCAAAGTACTGCTTTTACTCATACTCCTTGCGATCGGCACGGTTGTAGGCGGATATTTCTATTTGCAACACTATCTCAAAGAGGAGATTACTGTCCCCAAAACACTCTATATTCCCAAAGGATCGACGCGTTCTGTGATCGATTATCTGCAACACGAAGGGATTGCGGTCGATCGCAGAGATTATTTTCTGACTAAACTGATCGGATATCCGCAGGCAGGCTGGATTGAACTGCCCTCTACCCGGATGGCTCGCGGCAAGTTTCTCTATGCGATTACCCATGCCAAAGCGGCACTTGAGAGTGTGACACTGATTCCGGGAGAGACGAAAGTGATCTTTTTTGCACAACTGGCAAAACAGCTCGATTTGAATGAAACGAAACTGCATAAAGCATATGATCGTATGACATCGATTCCGGAAGGAGTGTTACTTGCCGAAACATATCGACTTCCTAAAGGGATTACCGAAGAGGCATTGATGCGTTATCTGATCGATAGTTCGATGAAACGCCACAAAACGCTTTCTAAAATGGTCATGAAAACGTTTGATGAAAAAACGTGGTTCGGCAAATATGTCACGATCGCCTCGATCATTCAGAAAGAGGCGGCGAACAAAGCGGAAATGCCTCTGATATCGGCGGTGATCTATAATCGTCTCAAACGTAAAATGAAGTTGCAGATGGACGGAACACTAAATTACGGAAAGTATTCACACATCAAAGTAACCCCAAGACGCATTCGTGAGGATAACTCCAGTTACAATACCTATAAAATCGAAGGATTACCGCCTCATCCGGTTTGTGCCGTCAGTACGGCGGCTTTGAAAGCGGCGATAAAACCTGAAAAAGTCAATTATCTTTACTTTGTTAAGGGAAAAGACAATAAACACCACTTTTCAACGACCTATAAAGCCCATTTACGCGAAATTCATCGCTAAACCTTCGTCTAAATATGTGAATATTTGAAACAGAATAAAATAATCTTACATTTTAAAAGTAGAAAAACGTAACACTTTATTGAACCACAATAATATCATTGTATAATTTTATTTTAATTATAAAACCGTTTTTCCGCATACACTATTAGCTAAGCGGGTTACGGTTTTATAACAAAAACTACAAAAAAAGAGGAAAGCAGAATGTCAAAACCAACGATCGTATGGACAAAAATCGATGAGGCACCGGCGCTGGCTACCTACTCGTTTCTTCCTGTCGTAAAAGCGTTTACGAAAGAGGCGGGTATCGATGTAGACTTGCGTGATATTTCACTTGCCGGAAGGGTGATTGCCACATTCCCGGAATATCTGGAAGAGGATCAGCGTATTAACGATGAACTGGCTTATCTTGGTGAACTTGTTAAAAAGCCTGAAGCCAACATTATCAAACTTCCGAACATTTCGGCTTCGATACCACAGCTCAAAGCGTGTATCGCCGAACTGCAGTCTCAGGGATACGCACTCCCCGATTTTCCGGAAGAGCCGCAAACCGAAGAGGAGAAAGCGATTCGGGAAAAGTACGCGACATGCCTCGGGTCTGCGGTTAATCCGGTACTGCGTGAGGGTAACTCCGACAGACGAGCGGCGCTCGCGGTTAAAAAGTTTGCACAGAAAAATCCGCACAGACTTAAACCGTTTGCACCTGACTGCAAAGCGTATGTGGCGCATATGGAAAAAGGTGACTTTTATGCGTCCGAACAGTCTGTTATCGCAGCGAAAGCGGATAACTATACGATTGAACTCAACGGTACGACACTCAAGACAATCGACGGCGTGGAACCGGATGAAGTCGTTTCCGCGGCGAACATGTCTGCGGAAGAGCTGAAAGCCTTTTTGGCACAGACGATCGAAGATGCCAAAGCAAAAGGATTGCTCTGGTCGATCCACCTCAAAGCGACAATGATGAAAGTCTCTGATCCGATTATGTTCGGATACGCGGTCGAAGCTTTCTTCAAAGAGGTATTTGACAAATATGCGGATGAATTTGAGAAAATCGGCGTTAATCCGGATCTCGGTGTCGGCGACATTTTGAAAAAACTGGAGAAATCGGACAAACGTGAAGAGATTGAAGCGGCACTCAAGGCAGTGGTTGAAAAGGGTGAGCCGAATATCGCGATGGTTGACTCAGACAAAGGAATCACCAACCTGCACGCTTCCAACGATATCATCATTGATGCTTCGATGCCCCCTGTAATCCGCGAAGGCGGGAAAATGTGGAACAAAGATGGGGAACTGCAGGAGTGTGTCGCAGTTATTCCGGATCGCAGTTATGCGAAGATGTATCATGAAATTATGGAAGACTGCAAAGTCAATGGACAGTTTGACGTAGCGACGATGGGACACGTCAGCAATGTCGGACTGATGGCGAAAAAAGCGGAAGAGTACGGTTCACATCCATATACATTCAGAGTACCCGAAGACGGTGTGATTGAGGTCAAAGACGGCGAAGGCAATGTCCTTATGAAACATACCGTCAAAAAGGGTGATATCTGGAGAGCCTACAGAGCAAAAGATGTTGCAATCAAAGACTGGGTCAGACTCGCACATGAGAGAGGAAAACTGACCGGTGATCCGATCGTTTTCTGGCTCGACTCCAACCGTGCGCATGATGCCAATATGATCAAGAAAGTGTTGACCTATCTGCCTGAACACCTTGCAAAAGAGCCGATCGAGTATCACATTATGGCGCCTGAGCAGGCAATGCGTTTTACGCTCAAACGCACCAGAGCGGGGCTGAATACGATTTCAGTGACAGGTAATGTTCTTAGGGATTATCTGACCGATCTTTTCCCGATTCTCGAACTGGGGACTTCCGCGAAGATGCTGTCCATCGTGCCGCTTCTTGCAGGTGGAGGACTTTTCGAAACCGGTGCCGGCGGTTCCGCACCTAAACATGTCGAGCAATTCCTCAAGGAAGGGCATCTGAGATGGGACAGTCTGGGTGAGTTCCTGGCACTTGCCGAGTCGATGCGTATGATTTCTCACCAAACCGGTGATAATATCGTTGCCGCAATGACAGCGGCGCTCGATAAAGCGAACGAAGGATACCTCGACAACAATAAAGCGCCGTCCAGAAAAGCGGGTGAACCGGACAACAAAGCGAGCCACTACTGGGTAGCACGTTACTGGGCGGAAGCGCTTGCAAACAGTGAGCAGCCGCTTCTGGCGGAGAAATTCGCGCCGGTTGCAAAAGCACTGGCGGAGAATGAAGCGAAAATCATCGAAGAGATGCTTGCAATTGAAGGCAATCCTCAGGATATCGGCGGATATTACCATCCGGATGACGCGAAAGCCGAAAAAGCGATGCGTCCAAGTGAGACGTTCAATCAGATTATCGATTCGATCTAAAAGAGTCAGGGTGTGCGAAGCTGTGCTTCGTGCACCGTTTAAAAATCTATAATTGTCGGATTTGCCGGATCTGGTAGTTATAGGTTTTTGCAAAGAAAAACCAAAGGAGAGATATGAAGGGTACAAGAGTTGGTATAGTCGGAGCGGGTAATGTAGGTGCGACCGTCGCCTATTCCCTGGCCATGAAAGGGGTAAGTCATGAGATTATTCTCAGGGACAACAAAATCGACCGAGCCAAAGGGATGGCGCTCGATATGAGCCAGGCGGCAAACGCGGCAAGACAACATACGGTTGTTTCGGTTGCGGAAGATATGAGTCAGCTGACAGATTGTGACGTCATTGTGATTACGGCAGGGAGTCCGAGGCTTCCGGGTATGAGCCGTGACGATCTGCTGTTAGTTAACGCAAAGATCATGAAAGAGGTTGTCAACGATATCAAAAAATACTCTCCGAATGCGATTCTCGTACCGGTCTCCAATCCTCTGGATGCGATGGTCTATACCGCAATTCGCGAAACAGGCTGGGAACGCAACCGTGTTGTCGGCATGGCGGGCATTCTTGACAGTGCGCGTATGGCACACTTTATTTACGAAAAAGTGGGATATGGCGCCGGACAGATCAGGGCTTCGGTCATGGGCGGTCATGGAGACGATATGGTACCGCTTCCACGCTTTTCAACGATTGCCGGTGTACCGCTGACCGATCTGCTTAGCGATGAAGAGATCGAAGAGATTGTTGAAAAGACACGCCACGGCGGTGCGGAGATCGTCAGCTATCTCAAAACCGGTTCCGCCTATTATGCGCCCGCGAAATCGACGGCGATCATGGTCGAAGCGATTCTCAAAGACACTAAACAGATTTTTCCGTGTGCGGTGATGCTCGAAGGAGAGTACGGTTACAGTAACGTCGTATCGGGTGTTCCCGTTGCGCTGGGAGCCAACGGTGTCGAAAAGATCATCGAAGTATCTCTGAATGAAAAACAGCAGAAGCAGTTCAAACGCAGTGTCAAATCGGTACAGGCGCTGATCGATACATTGAACAAAAATAACTTTTTTGACCAGTAAAAGGATTTGCATGAGAGAGTTACAGTATGAGGAAGTGGTAGACGCGATCAAAAATATGATTATCCATACTGCCTATAACCTTCCTGAAGATGCCCTCAAGGCGATGGAAGAGGCGTATGAGAAAGAGAAATCGCCTGTAAGCAAAGAGGTGTTGAAGCAGTTGCTTGAAAACGCAAAAATTGCCAGGACGGAATCGCGCCCGCTTTGTCAGGATACGGGACTTGCGGTCTTTTTCGTCAAAGTAGGACAGGATTTACGCATTGTCGGCGGAACACTCAAAGATGCGATTAATGAGGGAACGGCAAAGGGCTATGAAGAGGGGTATCTGCGAGCGAGTACCTGTGACTGCTTTACCCGTGCAAATCTGAAAGATACGATCGGTTACAACCTGCCTGCGATTATCCATTTTGATCTGGTTGAAGGGGATAAACTCGAAATTGAATATGCCGCCAAAGGCGGGGGAAGTGAAAATGTCTCCCGTGCGCGTGTTCTACCTCCCGCGGCGGGGAAAGAGGGTGTGATTGCGTTTGTGAAAGAGTGTATCTCTGATGCAGGCGGTAATCCGTGTCCACCTTTAACAGTCGGTGTCGGTATCGGCGGCACCTTTGAAAAAGCGGCAATCTCCAGTAAGCACGCGCTTTTCCGTGATATCGGCAGTGTCAATCCCGATCCCGAAATGGCTGCGCTGGAAGCGGAGATCAAGACCGAGCTGAACAAGCTGGGAATCGGTTCGATGGGTATGGGCGGTACTGAGACGGTGCTGGCGGTGCATATTGAGTCCAATCCGTGTCATATCGCTTCATTGCCGGTTTCGGTCAATGTCCAGTGTCACAGTGCGAGACATACGCATATTACGATATAGGAGCGCGCGATGGGAAATACATATAAATTGACGACACCGCTGAGTGACGAAGATATCGAAAAACTCAAATGCGGAGATGTCGTCTATCTGAGTGGAACAATCTATACGGCAAGAGACGCCGCACACAAACGACTTGTCGAACTGATTGAAAAAGGGGAACCGCTGCCGTTTGATCTGAAAGGTTCTGTAATCTATTTTGTCGGTCCGACACCTCCCAAACCGGGCGATCCGATCGGCAGTGCCGGTCCGACGACAAGTTATCGAATGGATAGCTATTCGCCCACACTGATCAAAATGGGACAAAAGGGGATGATCGGAAAAGGGAAACGCAGCCAGGAAGTGCGCGATGCCTGTAAAAAGTATAAAGCGGTCTATTTCGGCGCGACAGGCGGTGCGGGAGCGCTGCTCGGTAAGCTGATCAAATCGGCGGAGATCATCGCTTACCCTGAACTGGGACCGGAAGCGATTCGAAAACTGGAAGTTGAAGATTTTCCCGTGACGGTCGTCAACGACATGTACGGATGTGATCTCTATGAAGAGGGGCGCAAACAGTACGAGGTCAAGGCGTGAAAACAAACAAATCTCAAGGAGGAACAAGATAAATGAATATTCATGAATATCAGGCAAAACAGATTTTTGCCGACTACGGTATTCCCACCCCTCGCGGTATCGTCGCCAATACGATCGAGGAGGCGGTTGAGGCAGCCAAAGAGCTGGGCGGCAACATCTGGGTTGTCAAAGCGCAGATCCATGCGGGCGGACGTGGTCTAGGCGGTGGTGTCAAACTGGCGAAATCACTCGAAGAGGTCGAAAAGTATGCCGATGAAATTCTCGGCATGACGCTGGTAACACATCAGACAGGTCCCGAAGGTAAAGTAGTTCACAAAGTTTATATTGAAGAGGGTGCTGATATCAAAGATGAGTTCTATCTGGGTGTCGTGCTTGACCGTGCCAAAGAGATGCCTGTGATCATGGCTTCTACCGAAGGGGGTATGGAGATCGAAAAGGTGGCGGAAGAGACACCGGATAAAATTGTCAAAGTAGCGGTTGATCCCGCAATCGGTTTTCAGGGCTTTCACGGACGTGAGCTGGTATTCGGTCTCGGTATCACCGACAAAGCGGAGCAGCGTAAACTGATCGATTTTGCTTCCAAACTCTTCAAAGTCTATATGGACAAAGATGCCGAACTGATCGAGATCAATCCGCTCATTCGTACCGGAAGCGGCGATTTTCTGGCACTGGATGCGAAGATGGGCTTTGATGATTCCGCACTCTTCAGACATCCCGATATCGAAGCGATGCGTGATATCACCGAAGAGGATCCTGATGAGCGAGAAGCGGCGAAATACGGTCTGAGTTATGTTGCGCTTGACGGTGAGATCGGATGTATGGTTAACGGTGCCGGTCTTGCGATGGGTACGATGGATACCATCAACTATATGGGCGGGACACCTGCCAACTTCCTCGATGTCGGGGGTAAAGCAAATGCCGAAACCGTGGCGAAGGGATTTGAGATTATCCTCAAAAATCCAAACGTCAAAGCAATCTTTGTGAATATTTTCGGCGGTATCGTACGGTGTGACCGTATTGCCAACGGTATTCTGGAGGCGACGAAGATGGTGGACGTTCATGTGCCGGTTGTCGTCAGACTCGACGGTACCAACGCCGAAGAGGCGGCAGAGATTTTGAAAAACGCTAATATTGCCAATGTCATTTCAGCGACCGATCTGGCGGACGGTGCGAAAAAAGCCGTTGCGGCAGCGAAAGGAGAGTTAGCATGAGTATTCTGGTCAATAAAGATACCAAAGTAATTGTTCAGGGATTTACCGGAGGTGAAGGTACCTTCCACTCCGAGCAGTGTATGGCATACGGTACGCAAATTGTGGGCGGTGTCACACCCAATAAAGGTGGACAGGCGCATCTTGGGAAACCGGTTTTCAATACCGTCAGAGATGCGGTCGAAGCGACAGGTGCGACAGTCAGTATGGTCTTCGTACCGCCCGCGTTTGTTGCAGATGCCGTGATGGAAGCTGCCGATGCGGGAATTGAGCTGGCGGTAATTATCACCGAAGGGGCACCGGTCAAAGATATGCAGATGGCAAAAGCGTATGCGGTCAAAAAAGGGATGATGACGATCGGTCCAAATTGCCCGGGAATCATCACCGCTGAAGAGTGTAAAATCGGTATTATGCCGGGGAATATTTTCAAGAAAGGAAATGTCGGCTTGATCTCCAAATCGGGAACGTTGACCTATGAAGGTGCCAATCAGGTGGTCAAAGAGGGGTACGGGATCACAACAGCGGTCGGTATCGGCGGTGACCCGATCATAGGGCTCAGTTACAAACAGCTGCTTCCGATGTTCGAAAACGATCCCGAAACCGAAGCGATTGTGATGATCGGTGAAATCGGCGGTGATCTGGAGATCCAGGCGGCGCAGTTTATCAAAGAAAATATCACCAAACCTGTCGTTGCGTTTATCGCGGGACAAACCGCACCGAAAGGAAAACGTATGGGACATGCGGGTGCGATTGTCTCCGGCAGTGCCGGAACGGCGAAAGAGAAGATGGATGCCCTCGAAGCGGCGGGTGTCAAAGTGGTCGTTTCACCGGCAGATATCGGTAAAGCTGTGGCGGAAGTGCTGAAAAAACAGTAAAATCTGTTACAAAATACCAATTATTTGAAAAAAATTAAGGTTTGAAGGGGATTTTGCCATAAATGCAAGAACCCCTTCAATACAATAGTATCTGAGATTTAACAACGAAAAAGGAGATAAAATGGGATTGATGAAAGCCCCGGAAAATACCCCCGTCTGGGTCAATATCGACAGATGTAAAGCGTGTGATATCTGCGTGGCGGTCTGCCCGGCAGGCGTACTGGCGATGGTGCCGTCCGATAAAACGATTCTGGGTGCGACGATCAGCGTGCAGACGCCTCAGGATTGTATCGGATGTAACGATTGCGAACTGACATGTCCCGATTTTGCGATCTATGTTGCGGACAGAAAAGAGTACAAATTTGCGAAATTGACGGATGAGGCGAAAAAACGCGCCGAAGAGATCAAAGCAAATCATTATATGGCATTAAGCTGTTAAGGAGAATCAATGGCAAGAGAAATTATTTCAAGCGGAAACTCATTGTGTGCGCTTGCCGCATACGATAGCGGTTGTGAATTTTTCGGCGGGTACCCGATTACACCGTCGAGTGAAATTGCTCATGATATGAGTGTATTGCTTCCGAAGAAAGGGCACAAGTTTATTCAGATGGAGGATGAGATCGGCGGTATCTCCGCGGCACTCGGCGCTTCCATCACCGGTAAAAAATCGATGACGGCCTCTTCCGGCCCCGGTATCTCCCTAAAAGCTGAGCAAATCGGTCTGGGATTTATTGCGGAAGTGCCGCTGGTCATCGCAAACGTCATGCGCGGTGGTCCTTCGACAGGTCTTCCGACACGTGTATCGCAGGCGGATATCGGTCAGGCGAAGTATCCGACACACGGTGACTATGCGTCGATCGCACTTTGTCCGGGTTCTCTGGAAGAGTGTTATACACAAACGGCACGTGCGTTTAATCTGGCGGAAAAGTATATGACGCCTGTCTTTGTCCTTTTGGATGAGACACTCGGACATATGCACGGGAAAGCGGTTCTTCCTGATCTGGAAGAGGTTGAAGCGAAGATTGTCAACAGAGCGACTAACTATTGTGACCCTAAAGATTATAAGCCGTATGAAGCGGAAATGAATAAGCCGGCGGTACTTAATCCCTTCTTCAAAGGGTATCGATACCATGTAACCGGTCTGCATCACGGACCGACCGGTTTCCCGACAGAAGACAAAGAACTCTGTGCTTACAATATCAAGAGACTCGTCGGCAAGATCAAAGAGGTCGGCAAACTGGATGACGAACCAGATTACGAAGAGTATATGCTCGACGATGCGGAGGTCTGTATCATCGCGTACGGTTCGATTTCAAGAGGTGCCAAGGAAGCAGTTACAAAACTGCGTGCGGACGGCATCAAAGCGGGACTTTTCAGACCGATTATGCTCTGGCCGAGTCCTGCGGAGAAGATCGAAGAGATCGGTAAAAGATTCGAAAAGATTTTTATCACCGAGCTCAATCAGATCGGACAATATACCGAAGAGATCGAGCGTATTACGGGTAGAAAAGATTTCGCAACACTCAGAACCGCGAACGGTAGACCTATACCACCACTCGATATGGTAGCAAAAGTGAAGGAGATGTTCTAATGGCGTTTAATTATGATGAGTATTTGAGAACGGATAAGATGCCGACCCTCTGGTGCTGGGGGTGCGGTGACGGTGTTATTTTGAAGGCGTTTATCAGAGCTATTGATAAACTGGGTTGGAATATGGACGATGTCTGTGTCGTTTCGGGTATTGGTTGTTCGGGAAGATTCTCTTCCTATGTCAACTGTAATACGGTCCATACGACACACGGACGTACGGTCGCATATGCAACCGGTATTAAACTGGCAAATCCGGATAAACATGTGATTGTCGTTGCCGGTGACGGTGACGGTCTGGCGATCGGCGGTAATCATACAATCCACGGATGCAGAAGAAATATCGATATCAACTTCATCCTGATCAACAACTTTATTTACGGACTGACCAACTCACAGGTCTCTCCGACAACCCCACAGGGTATGTGGTGTGTCACGACGCAGTACGGAAATATTGATCCGACGTTTGATGCGTGTAAGCTTGCCGAAGGTGCGGGTGCGACATTTATTGCCCGTGAGTCGGTTACGGAACCGAAGCGTCTGGAGAAGATGTTCGTCAAAGGTTTCCAGCATAAAGGATTCAGTTTCTTTGATGTCTTCTCCAACTGTCATATCAACCTCGGACGTAAAAACAAGATGGGTGAAGCGATTCAGAATCTCAACTGGATCGACGAGATCACCGTGGGTAAGAAAAAGTATGATCAGATGAGTGAAGAGGAGCGCAAACATCTCTTCCCGACCGGAATTCTGGTAGAGAAAGAGCAGCCTGAGTACTGCGAGCTGTATGACAAAGTGATTGAAGCGGCGCAGGGGAAAGGACCGAAACTCACGACAAAGGATTTCGAATGAGACGGCAACTTAGATTTACAGGTGTAGGTGGTCAGGGTGTTCTGCTTGCGGGTGAGATCCTCGCGGCGGCCAAAATCAGTGACGGCGGGTACGGTGTCAAAGCTGCGACCTATACGTCGCAGGTTCGTGGTGGACCGACGGTTGTGGATATTTTGCTCGATGACAAAGAGATCCTTTTCCCTTATGCGATCGACGGTGAGATCGAGTTTATGCTTTCCGTTGCGCAGGTGAGCTACGATCAGTTCAAAAACGGTGTGAAAGAGGGAGGGATTATCGTCGTTGATCCTGATCTCGTACACCCGACGGATGAAGATCGCAAAAAGTGGAAAATTTATGAAATTCCGATTATTCGCATTGCGAAGTACGAAGTCGGTAACGTTGTTACCCAATCGGTTGTCGCACTGGCGATTGCCGTGGAGATGACGCATGTGATGGATGAAGAAAAAGTCTTTGAAGCGATGAAGAAAAAAGTTCCGCCGAAGGTGCTTGATGCGAATATCAAAGCATGGGAGCTTGGGCGCGAGTATGCCAAACGTGCGCTTGCGGGAGAGAATCTGGCTGATCTCGACATTGCCGCGTGCTAATGAGAATCTGCTGAAAAGGGGAGTGTTTCACCTCCTCTTTTCCTCCTCTTTTTTTCACTTTTTTTTGGTACAATAGCAACATCCAATCCAATGCGTAAAAGGGAATCGTTGCTGAGTTTTATCAAAGATATCGAACTGCCTTTTAAAATTCCCACGCCTGACAAAACGATCAAAGTCGCGGTAACGGGACTCAGCCGAAGTGGAAAAACCGTCTTTTTGACCTCTTTGATCAACCAACTCATCGCCAACGATAAACTTCCCTATCTGAATGAGAAACTGGGACGCCCTTTTGTCGCAAGGCTTCTTCCTCCCGATAGTATCTATGTTCGTTTTGATTACTACAGCAAGATCAAAGCGTTTCGCGCAAAAGAACCCAAGTGGCCCAAAGCGACCAAATCGGTTAGTAAGACAACACTGCAACTGGAGTTTAAAAGCGAGTATGCTTTTTTGGAAAATCAGATCGTTAATCTGGAACTGATCGACTATCCCGGGGAATGGTTGCTTGATCTTTCGATGCTGGAACAGAGTTTTGCTTCATGGTCGGAAACGATGCTCTCCCTCTCCGAAGAGCCCAAACGTGCCGCGTATGCGAAAGAGTGGCGTGACTTTCTTTCACAGATCCCACTTTATGACAGGAACCGGGACGAATTTCTCGAAGAGCAGCTTCATGATCACTATACCGAGTATTTGAAGCGACTGCATTACCAGGGGTTCTCCTTTGTGCAGCCGGGACGTTTTTTGGAACCCGGCGATATGG
>WGAE01000237.1 GCA_015489185.1 Campylobacterales bacterium | reverse complement strand
GCTCTGCTTTCGCGGCATTAACCACAATCGTCACACCCGCCGAATCGTTACACACCTCTCCTGTGAGACCGAGTTTGTGCGCCAGTTGGTAGATAAAGGGACGGAAACCGACACCTTGTACGGTGCCGGTAATGCGGATGAGGTGGGTATTGAATGAGAGGTGTTTCAATGTTGCAATAGCTTTTTCAATCTGATAATCTTATCTTCCAGTTCTCCCAGTTCGTTTGTACAGAGATCAAAAATGATTTCAGCATTCAAGTCCATATAGTGATGGGAGATAAAATCCCTGGCTTTGATAATTTCACTCCAGTATCTTGCATCTGCCACTTCCAGTAAAAATTTTCTTTCTCTTTTATCCAAATTTTTCAATGCCTCACCAATCGCCTGTACTCGCATAACAATAGCATCGAGTTGTGTCAGTCCCGCTTCATCTTTCATGAAATCATCACTGCATGTGATATGTGCAAACCTATTTTGAATTAACACAATACTCTCCAGTATAAACGCAAGCAACTCTTCGGTCGTTGCCTTATCCATAGATCACCTCATTCTGAATCGCTTCAAAGATAGCACCTTTGGCTCTTTTGTGTTTATGCACCAAATCTACTTTTTTGTGGTAAAGTTCCTCCAGATAGACCCACAGTCCTGCAAGATTTCTATAGGTATTGTGCTTAAACTCGACGTAGATGTCAATATCACTCTCTTCGTTTGCATTATCTCTGGCATAACTGCCGAAGAGTCCGATTTTCTCTACTTCATAGGTCTTTTGGATATAGGCTTTATGTTTATTCAACAGTTCAAGAATCTCTTCTTTCGTCATGAAGCTGCTCCCGAAAACATTTTTTACCATTATACCATATCACAAAAACTGCGCCCCGTACACGCTGTTCTCCTTTCCAATCGGGTAGTTTTTATTCAAAAGCGGTTTTTTGAGTGCCAGATTGCGTTGGATTCTGCCCCAGAGGGATTGGTTCGCGAAGGTAGCGCCGCTGAGGGTGAGTGTGGGGGCTTTGGTTTTATCCATCAGTTGTGTGACGATATCTGCGATGTAGTCACCGAAGCTCTCGTAGATGCTGTAGCAGAGTATCGGCTGTTCGGCGCCGCTGAGTTTGAAACTCATAATTGACGCGAGAAAGGCGTAGTCGTTGAAGCGGTTGTCCTCTATTTTGGTGTCGATCTGCATGCCGCCTTTGCCCAGAAAACTGAGCGCCATCTCCGAGATGCCGTCGAAACTCTCATTCTCCAGCTCCAGTAGTATGGCGGTCACTTTGAAGAGATCGACTTCGCCGCTGAGATTGTCGAGTCGCTGGTAAAGTGCGGGATATTTTGCACGGAAATTTTCAACCAGTCTGTCCGATCCTTCCCGAAGTTCGGCAATACGCGCAAAGAGATTGTCCGCCTCAAACGCTCTTGGCGGTACGACGTCGATCACCTCTTTTCGGTTATAGTAGAGAAAATGCAGCCTGTCGTCGAAATGCACACCTACGGCACTTTCATGAAGTTTGTCGTGTTCGGCGAGGACGCTGAACATCGCCGCTTTGGCGACGGGAAATATTTTCGCGTTTTCCGGTACCACCTTTTCACCCTCCGCCACATAGACCTCTCTGGCGGGGATTTTGGCAAAATGCACCGGTTTGTCTATGATCTTGCCCGCTTCGGTATCGACACAGACCAGTCCGGCGGCGACGCTCACTCTACCATGTTTCCCCTCCCGAACCAGCTGCGGGAAAATCGAACGCTCCCCGTCGATGAGCAGAAAAGTATCCTGATTGATAAAGAGTCTGAAATCTTTTTGCGGCGTTACGGGCAAGTCAAAATCGACCAGAAAGTCGGCATCCTCTCCCTCGTCACACGGCTCATAGACGATATACTCCAGCCCGGCATTGATCAACTCCCGTGCCAGCAGCATGCTCATCCCGTCATCGGGATACTTCGTCCAGACACTGCTGCCAAAGTGTGCTTTGGCTTCGTCACTTTTGGTGGCGATGCGCAGCAGCGGACGTTCGATGGAGAGCAACGCGTTGAACTCCTGCACAACCATCATGAGGTGTCTGTTCAGCGCATTGACATCGGCGATAAAGAGGATCGCCTCAGGATTGGTTTTGCCTTCGGGTTTGTAAAATTTCCGATAGCCGTGCAGTGTCTTCAAGACAACGGTTTTACCTTTGGCGATTGCTCTGGCACTCACTTCAAAGAGGGTGCGGTAAGTACCTTTATCGTTGGCGTAGCGCTCACTCTTTTTATCTACCATCCGAAGGGGAATCCCGCACTCTATGCAAGAAATAAGCGGGTAATCTTTACGCAACGGATTGGCATGCAGCTCCTCTTCACACGCCGCACAGGGTTTCATGAACTTCATAACGCTGTGCTCGCGTCTGAAAGGATAGGTCTCCAGAAAAGCGTGTCTGCCGCCGCATGCGTTACATGAAGTGAACGGATAGTAGTAACGGCGGCTGGAGACATCGAACATCTCTTTCTGACAGGTGGGACAGAGCGAGAGATCGAGCGGCAATCTATTGGGCTGTAATGATTTAATCTGCGGCTTTTCGTCACTCAAAGCGTGACGGCTACTTTTGAGATAGATCGATGCGGGCAGCGAGGTTTCCAGCAGTTTCATGAAGGATTCGAGTTTGGGATCGTCTCTTTTGCAAACAAGCACAATCTTTTCATCCGCAAACCCGATCTCAATATCAATACCGCCTTGTTTCGCCAACGCTTCGATCAGATCGAAGAGGTAACTTTTGTCACTTTGAAAGATGATTTCAAATATAAAATACACGTATGCCTTTCTATCTCAAATGATTTTTTACAGAGTTGCCGATTGCCGCGGATGGGCGTAATCTTCAATGATTGCATCGAGAGATATATGCGTTTTACGAGGACGAAGATCGATCTGGTGCAGTCGCAGTACCTCAAGGGTTTTTTCGATCATGAGCGGAAACGCTTCTTTAACAATCGGAGTCAGACTGGTTTCAACAGGTACGATATCTCCCGGATGCATCGCCACGATCTCTATTTGCGCCATCTCGTCATCTTCGAGAATCGAGCATATTTCAAGCATCTGCGCCACTTCCACTTCGTTGGCACTCTGTCGGACCGTACCCTGTGCAAGGAGTTCCTCTTTGGAGAAATGAAACAGATCGCCGCTCTCTCCTTCGGAGGTGGTGCTCAGGATCACGATCGTTTCATACTCCTGAAACAGTGTCATCATGCCAAAGCCAAGCGTGCCGCCGTCGAAGATATCAAATTTTGGAGGTATAATAAAGTTACGACGTATAAATTCGGCAGCGTAAACACCCAGTCCGTCATCACAGAACATAATATTGCCGATGCCGACAATCGCGCATTTTTTCAAAAGCCTCTTCCTTTCGGAAATACTAACGGATAAAGCCCCGGGCACCACCCGTCAATATTTCATAAATTTTGATGCGAGGGCAAAGCCCTTCACATCATTTTGATTCCTCTTTTTCGGGCACAAATTTACTCCCGCCGAACACAATCGCGATATCGCCCTCCTGCCAGAAGATCGTGCGCCATACCTGATAGTAGATATGAAAAACGACCCATACCAGAATGAGCCACATCGTGATATGGTGCACAATACGCACATCCATCAGATTCGGCATGGCAGTCGTACCGACAAGCATACTACTGACAGGAATTGTCCAGTCCGTTACCATATGCAGCATCGCAGGCCACCAGGTACCGATACTGCTCTGTCCGGACTCCAAACCGTGCACATAGAGTTGCAAACCGGTAAAGAGCATCCAAGCCAGCAGCAGGTGGAAGATCGTAAAATAGACCGTATTGAAACTGTCGCTGTGTGAAGAGTCGAAGCTTTTTCGTCTGTTGAAAGTGAGCAGATTAAAAAGCACCTCGAAAAACTCTTTGATATTTTTGGGTGTCGGTAACAGTTTTAGTATCGGCTTTTCAAAGCGCGAAAAGAAATAAAGATACGCCACGATCACCGATGTCACGTCGAAAATGATCGCGACGATGAAATGCCCCCATCGATTCCACGCCATGACATACTTATCAACTGCCGGTTCGGCGATGAGTGTCTGATAATAAGGCTCTGCAATATAGAGCCCCGTGATCACAGCAACTACCATCGAGATGGCATTAACCCAGTGGATGATCCGCATCGAGGCGGTCATCCGTTTGACGTTTTTATACCCTTTTTTTTGCATCGTCGGCTCCTTAGAAGGCGCAGTTAGGGTCGACTTTATAGACGGCTAACTCTTTGCCTTTGGTATCAAGCACATGTACCGCACAGGCGATACACGGATCGAAACTGTGAATCGTACGCACAATCTCCAGCGGCTCTTCGGGATTGGCGACTTTGGTACCGATCAGACTCGCTTCATAGGCACCCATCTGTCCTTTATGATCTCGTGGACCGGCGTTCCAGGTCGATGGTACCACCGCCTGGTAGTTGGTCACTTTGCCGTCTTTGATTTTCACCCAGTGCCCGAGTGAACCTCTCGGCGCTTCGGCAAGCCCCATACCTTTAGTATCTGCCGCAACTGTGTCGAAATCAAACTCTGTCCAGGTAGAGAGGTCGCCGCTTGCAACATTTTTCGCCAGTTCATCGACCCACTCCAACATCGCGTCACCCATCAGTTCCGTTTCGATGGCACGCGCCGCGGTTCTTCCGACTGTTGAGAAAAGTACTGTAATCGGCAATCCGGAGCGTTTGAGGAAATTATCCACATACTTTTTGATACGTGCATCGCCCCTGACATACCCGACAACCATACGCGCAAGCGGTCCCACTTCAACAGGTTTACCGTCATAACGTGGCGACTTGATCCATGAGTACTTTTCATCCGTTTTGAGATAGGCGTATCCGTCCTCTTTCTTCTCCAGTCCGGTATAGTGCGGAATAGTTTCTCCGTCATACGGATGAAGCGGTTTATCGCCTTCATACCAAGAGTGCGTGACATCTTCGGTAATTTTGGCAGGATCCAGATCAAACGCTTTTGTAATATCACCGTCAAGCACCAGACCAGAAGGGAAAAGGGTTTTGGCATTGTAAAAACCGGTATCGTCGAGTCTGAAATCGCCGTAACTCATGTAACTCAGTAATCCTCCGCCGGTACCGCCTACACCTTTGTAGGTCGCCTCTTTATCGGTTGCCTCATCCGCATATGCGGTTCCCGCCATATAGATATCTGGCAAATAGGCACCTTTGACAAAATCCATACCGTCTTGCAGCAGTTGCTTGAAGAGTGCGATTCTCGCCGGATTCTGAATATCCTGTACACATGTCACACCGCCCACGACAATAGACTGCGGGTGCGGGTTTTTACCGCCGAAGATCGCCTGCATCTTCGCCAGATCTCTTTGGATATCAAGCGCTTTGAGATAGTGCGCCACACCGATCAGATTTTGTTCTGGAGTAAGTTTATAGTGTTTGTTACCCCAGTAGCCGTTACCGAAAATTCCCAGTCTTCCCTGCTTTGCAAATTTGATCACACGATCTTGTACCGCTTTGAAATCCGCCGCTCCGGACATATATGGCTTATATCCCGCTACTTTTGCCCACTTCGCCGCTTCTTCGGCAGCTTTTGCCGGATCGGCTTTGGTTGCGGAGAGGACATCGACAAAATCGAGTGCGTGCAGATGGTAAAAATGTACCAGGTGATCATGTACATATAGGGCTCCCTGGATCAGATTACGTACAAGTCTGGCGTTTTTGGGAATCGTGATCTTGAAAGCATCCTCCACCGCTTCGATACTTCGCTGATAGTGCGTACCGGTACAGACACCGCAGATGCGCATTGCCATCAGACCGCAGTCTCTGGGATCTCTGCCTTTGAGAATCGTCTCGATACCCCGAAACATCGTCGAGGAGCTGTAGGCATCGACAATTTGATTGTTCTCGTCGATAATCGCTTCGATACGCAAATGCCCCTCAATCCGTGTAATCGGATCGACGATGATATGTTTTTTCCCTTTTTTTGCAGCGGGTTTGGCGGCAGGCGCTTCTGCCTTTTGCGTTGTTGCCTCGTTTGCCTCTGCCGCAACCGTCTTTTCAGGGTTCACCTTCTTCTCTTCCGTGACTTGTTGTGTGGTATTGTTTTCACTCATCTTACGCCTCCTCCTCTACTTCACTCTTTTTACCGAAAATCGCACTGCCCGCCGCATGAATACCGATACCGATACCCGCCGCCGTCAGCAAGCCCAGACCGAACTGATCGACCGTCTTCTCCACACCGCCCGTCGGCGCTTTGATGTTGGCGTTTGCCATCGGTCGCTCATAGGCATATTTGTCCCAGAAATCGGGCTCCGAACAGCCGATACAACCACGTCCGACACCGATCGGCCAGTTGACCCCTTCGTTGTAGCGAATGATCGAACAGTTGTTGAAGGTCATCGGACCTTTGCATCCCATTTTATAGAGGCAGAAGTTGTTTTTCGCACCTTCGTCGCCCCACTCTTCGACAAATTCACCCGCATCGAAGTGCGCGCGTCTTTCACAGTTGTCATGAATACGATATCCGAATGCGAACTTCGGTCTCAGCAGTGAGTCAAGCTCTGGAATCTGACCGGTCAGGACATAGTGCAGTACGACACCGACCATATTGGACGGGTTGGCGGGACATGCGGGAATGTTAATGATCGGTTTGCCTTTGACCATCTCCATCACGCCGACGGCATCGGTCGGATTGGGCGCAGCCGCCGGAATACCACCGAATGTCGCACAGCTTCCCACCGCCACGACAGCAGCCGCATCTTTGGAGAGTCTGAGCAGATGCTCTTCGAATGTCTCCGCTTTGGCGCCGATTGTACCAAAATGACCGTCGATGCCCCGTGGGACAGATCCTTCGACAAAGAGCAGATATTTCCCTTTGAATGTCTCTACGGCATCTTCAAGCTGCTTCTCTGCCTGATGACCCGAGGGCGCCATCAATGTTTCATGAAACTCCAGAGAGATGATATCAAGTACAATCTCATCGATCTTCGGTCCGTCACTTCGCAATAACGCTTCGGAATTACCCGCACAATCCTGAAGCTCAATCCAGATTACCGGCACGCGGTTCATTAGCTCCGCAGCTTCGGCGACAAGCGGGGTAAACGACGCGGGAAGCATCAGCATCGCGGTTGTTGCGGATGCCCACTTTAGAAAATCCCTCCGATCAAATCCCTCATCGAAAATCGCATTTTTCAGATCGACCCTGTTGCTGACCGGGGGCAACTTGCGCAATGCATCAAGTCGCTCCCGGCAACGATCATAAAGCGCCTGATAGTACGCCTCACCTCTGTTTGTGTCCACTTTTGCACTTTTGGAAGTGAAAAGCCTCTTTACCGACTCAATCCGCTTGTCGCTCATGAAAGCCTCCTGTTTTATAAATGAATAGTCATTCATAATTTTAGGATACTATTGCTTATGCAGGGATTAAAAAATCAAATTTTACATAAAAAAATATTATATAAAAGAGTCAGTTTATCCTATTTCAGACATTCAGTGTGTAGTACAAACGGAACAGACATCGAAGGTTTTAAAGATAAATTCCGCAAAAGTTTCATTTTCAGCGCCTTGCATCGCTTTTTGAGCGATCCCCGGTTCTTCCGGCGTACCTCGACTCAAATTCCACTGCGTAGGCGTAATCATTGTGTAAGATGCAATTTTCCCCTCTTTCAAACTCACCTGATGGATAAGCGATCCACGCGCCGCTTCCACCGCGGCGGTACCGCTGCCGCTAAGTTGGCGAATATCAGCTTCCGGCGCAATCCACGAGGGCTGTGAGAGATCGAGTTTTGCCAACTGTACGCGTGTATGGTGCAGCAGACGGATACTTTCGCAAACCCGGGCGATAATGCGACTCAAAAGACTGTCTCCGTAACGTCGGTGCGCATCTTTGATCAGCGGCGTTTTCAAAAGCATTGCACGGCTTAGCGGTCCGACTTCATAATATTTGTGTTTATAGGTGACATTTTTGGCAAAAGAGTCACTGTTGTCACTAATCTGAAGATAACGCTCATCGATATGCGGCTGTATTCTGGTTTTGATCGCTTTTCCGCGTTTAAAATAGCTGTCTTCTCCAAATACGATAAACCTATCGAAACTACGCCCTTCTGTATGGCGCTTTTGATGTATCAGGTCATTGAGCAACGCGGGCAAGTCTCCTTTTGCCGACAAAAGGCGCTCCACCCTCTCGCAACCCATCAATGTCTGCGTATCGGCACACACCACCTCACTTTCAAAAAAACGGATCGCTTCAGCGATTAAATGGTCTATTTGCAAAATCTCCACCGGTGTCGGATCACACGTCACACCACCCGTAATCGCATATGAGTTGTGCGGATACTGTCCTGCAAGAAACGCAATTGCCTGTGACATGAGACGTGAAATATGTGCCGCTTTGGCGACCTCCTGATGCCCTGTGTGCAATGGAAGCAGCGTGAGGTAGAACCATTTAAAGTGGTTTTGAATCAGCTCAAAGTGACGTGTCAGATCACGGATGATTTTCGCTTTCGGAGAGAGTGTCAGATTTTCGTAACACGCTTCAAGTGCCTGAACCGTCGCTATCAAATGCGCGTGCCCGCAGATACCGCACACTCTGGGATTGATAACCAGTGCATCTTCAGCCGCCCTGCCTTCGAGAATCTTTTCAATACCACGCGTCGATGTAAACAGGATATCGACAAAATCAATCACATCTTCTTTATAGTGAAACTTGAGTGTCGCTTCGCCCTCAATCTTTTCAATTAGCTTCTCTACGGTAATTTTCCTAGTCATCGAACAATCTTTTTTCGAGTCTTGAAATCTTAAATGCTTTTGTCACGCCGGAGAGTGTCAGATAGGCGCGTTTGGGTACGTCCAGAGGCAGGTATTGCGGTATCCCCATATTCTTTTTCGTGGTATAGAGATTATATCGGGGGAAAGCAGGCTCGGTACATCCGTGACACGGCTCTCCGGAACGTGTTTTGGAGCTGACTTCGTTCCAGAGTATTTTGTTGCAGCTTCCGTGTGTAAACGGCGCCTGGCAACCGTGATCATAAAACATACACCCCTCTTTTTCCCCGAACCTGTGGTTATCGACTTTATATTCAAAATATTCGTTTCGCGTACACCCGTTGTGCACCGTCCAGGCAAAGAAGAGCTTCGGTCGACGGTATTGATCCTTTTCAAAATGTAACTTTTTGCGAAGCATATAGAGGGTTTCAACCAAAACATCAGGATGTACAGGACACCCCGAAACCGAAACAATTTTATCGGCATATTGTGCAAAACGTGTACGTTTCTCCTCTTCCAGAAACAACATCCCCCCGCTGTTTTGCCAGGGACTCTCTTTAAAAATTCCACCGAATGTCGCGCAGGTACCTATTGTGACAATTTTCTCAACATGCGGTGCGTACATTTCAATGATCTCGACAATCGATCTGCCCGCGCGCTGAAAATCATCCGCAATCGCACCTTCGATCAGGAGAATATCACACGGGTGTACCCTTGTGACAATCTCTTCAAGTTTGTGGTCAGAATCGAGAACCGGATGTGACAGAAAAGTAAAATCGTCCAGAAAACGATTCAAATGGGGATAGTTTAAAAAAGCGTGACTGTTACCGTTACACGTTAATCCCTGTATCCACAGTAACTTAGTCTTCATGAACTTTGTCTTCGACTTTCAATGCACGGTAGATATTCTCCGTAATATCATCGATATAAAACGCCAGTGCCTCAGGCAAGACTTTTTCACCGTGCAAAAACACCATCCCGCCCAGATACCCCATGAAGAGTCCAAATGCCGAGAAAAAGTCCTGATCGCGCAGGTCCCCTTTGCGTACTCCCTCCTCGAAAAAGATCATGATCTCCGTCACAAAATCACTCACGCAGATCATCCCCTCGCACCCCTCTTTGAAAACTTCACGGTTAGCAAGATAGACACGTAAAAAATATTCGATCATCTCCGGCTCATTCTGCGCCGTTTCAAAATAGATACGCACAATGCGATGTATCTTTTCACGTGTTGTCAAATTCGTCTCATTGATTTTTCTCAGCTCGTTTCCCAGATAAGAGGAGATATATTTAATAATCTCCTGTGCCAGCATATCTTTGGATTTAAAATAGTTATAGAGGTTACCGACACTCATCCCAAGCGCTTTGGCAATATCAGGAATCGTCGTCGTATAAAACCCCTCTTTGGAGAAGAGCTTCAGTGCCTGAAGCATAATCGCTATTTTTTTCTCTTCTTTGGATATTCTGGCCATTAGCCTTCCGATTGTCTATTTTCGTCTTCGTTCTGTTCCTCTTTCGGACAGCTTGCCATACTGACGACATAGTCGTCTCCTTCCACACGTACGACAATCACACCGCTGGTGTTACGCCCGGCTTTTCTGATCTGTTGCATATCGACACGGATCATTTTACCCTTGTTAGTCAATACCATCAAGTCTTTCGATTCATCGACGATCACGACACCTACCAAATCTTTGGTTTTCGGCGTCAACTTCATACAGATTACACCTTTACCGCCGCGTTTTTGTTCTCGGTATTCTGCAACCTCCGTACGTTTACCGATACCTTTTTCACTCAGTGTCAATACTTCCTGATTCTCATCTTTGATCATCACCGCACCGACAACATAGTCTCCCGGTACTTTAAATTTGATACCCGTTACACCTTTCGCACTGCGTCCCATCTGACGTACTTCCGTATACGGGAAACGGATACACATTCCTTTTTTTGTCACGATAAAGATAAATTGATCATCCTCTTCGATAATTTTCGAAGTCACGAGTTCATCATCCTCATCCAGCGTAATCGCACGTACACCGACGCTTCGGATATTTTTAAACTCTGCCAGACTGGTACGTTTGACAATACCGTTTTTCGTAAAGAACGCCAGTGATCGTGTTTCACTGAAGTTTGTTGTCGGGATGATCGCTTTAATCTTCTCATCAGGTTGCAGTTTGAGTAGATTGACAACCGCCTTCCCTTTTGCACTTCGGCTACCCTCCGGTATACGATAGACCTTCAGCCAGTAGAGCTGACCGAAATTGGTCACGAACATCAGAGTATCATGTGTATTTGCGGTAAAGAAATCTTCGATAAAGTCGTCTTCATAGGTTGTTACCGCAGTCTTGCCTTTACCCCCGCGTCGCTGTTTTTCATAAAGCTTCAACGGTACACGCTTGATATATCCACGGTGGGTGATTGTCACGACCATCGGTTCATTCGGAATCAGATCTTCAATATCGATATCATCGTAATCATCGACAATTTCGGTCAGTCTCGGTGTTGAAAACTTCTGTCTGATCTCTTCGAGTTCCTCTTTGATCAGTTCATTGAGCAGATCTTCACTTTTCAAAATCGCACTGAGCCGCTCGATCTCTTTGAGAAGTTCCGCGAGTTCACTCTCGATCTTGTCACGCTCCAGACCGGTCAATCTTTGGAGTTTCATATCCAAAATCGCAGATGCCTGCACAACCGACAAGCCAAATGTCGAGACAAGCGCCTCTTTTGCTTCCGGCGTATCTTTACTCGCGCGGATGATCCTGATCACTTCGTCGATATTATCGAGTGCAATTTTCAACCCTTCGAGAATATGTGCTCTGGCTTTCGCTTTTTCTAGCTCGAAAATCGTTCTGCGGATAATAACGGTTTTACGATGCGAGAGGAAGAGATCGAGCAGTTCATGAAGTGTAAAGATTTTCGGCTCTTTATTGACAATCGCCAGAAGTATCACACCGAACGTCATCTGCATCGTTGTCGATTTGAAGAGATTGTTCAGGACGATATCGCTCATTGCGTCACGCTTGAGTTCGATCACGACACGCATCCCCTCGCGGTCACTCTCGTCGCGTACTTCGCCGACACCGTCAATCTGTTTCTCTTTGACCAGGTTTGCAATCGTTTCGATCAATTTCGCTTTATTGACCTGATAAGGAAGCTCATCGACCACAATCAGCTCTTTTTGTCCTTTACGCTCAATATGCGTTTTCGCACGGATTTTGATACGTCCACGTCCGGTCAGATAGGCATCGCGTATCCCTTTTTTCCCGAAAATAATACCGCCTGTCGGGAAGTCGGGACCTTTGACAATTTCAAGTAAATCTTCAGCCGTCGCATCTTTGTTGTCAATCATGAACAACAGTGCGTCGACCAGTTCATCGAGACGATGGGGCGGAATATTGGTCGCCATACCGACGGCGATACCGCTTGAACCGTTCAGAAGCAGATTAGGTACGCGTGAAGGCAGCACATCCGGTTCACGGAGTGAATCGTCATAGTTTGGAACGAAATCAACCGTATCTTTGTCAATATCACGCAAAAGCTCTTCAGACAAAGTCGTCATACGCGCTTCGGTATAACGCATCGCAGCGGGGTTGTCACCGTCGATCGAACCGAAGTTTCCCTGCCCGTCGATGAGCGGAATACGCATGGAAAACGGTTGTGCCATACGAACCAATGCATCATAAACGGCGGTATCACCGTGCGGGTGGTATTTACCGATCGTGTCACCGACGATTCTTGCAGATTTTTTATAAGGGGCTCTGGAGCTTAGATTGAGCTCGTTCATCGCATAGAGAATTCTGCGGTGTACCGGTTTAAGACCGTCTCTGGCATCGGGCAACGCACGCCCGATGATGACACTCATCGAATAGTCAAGATAACTGGTTTTGATAGAATCTTCGATGCTGATATTTTCTACATGATCGTCGTTGTCGAACAGATTTTCCGCCATATTTTTTACCTTATATTAAGTAAATTTAGATATTTTAGCCTATTCTCTCTTACAGGTCACTTGCATTTGCCAAAGTAAGGGCAAACAGCGCTTTTGCCCCACCTGCCTCAACCGCTCTTGCAGCCTCCATAAGTGTTGTTCCCGTCGTTACAATGTCATCTACTAAAATCACTTTTTCGGTACATTTTCCCTGAAAGATAAACCCTCTCGGGTGATTTTTTCTATATTCCCGTGACTTTGCAGAATAAGTCACATCGTACCTTGCAGGAAGCGCACGATAACAGGCACGTAAATACTTTGTTTCCAATGCTTTTGCCAAAATCGCCGTATGCGCGTAATCTCCTTTGGGTATGCCATCTACTGGGACAATACCAACCGTTACGTCAAATTGAAATCGCTTGGTAAAAAGTGCAAAAGCTTGCCTCGCCAGCAGTGTATAGATACGATATCCAAGATAAGTATGCTTGGTTTTCAAAAGCGGCGCAATCTCCTGATATCGATAGAAACTGTACACTGACAATCCGTCATCGAGAACACGCCTGTTGAGTTCCGGTACCAGTAACGTTTCTCGGCATCGGTGACAGATGATTGGTAAAGACCAGTTTTGACAGAGCAGACATCGCATAAAAAGATTGTAGCGTAGTTTGGAGAAAATGTAAAGAAAATTTGACAAGAGAGCAAAAGCCCTCTTGTCGAAGAAGAAATTAGTGAACGATTGTTCTACACTTAACCTCTTTCCATTTGAGTACGGGATCTGCAACTTTAACACGTTTTGTTACAGTTTTGTATACCGCAGGGATAGGGATTTTTTTCGTTTGTGCAGGTTGGATAATTGTGCGCACTTTTACAGTTTTATATACCGCAGGAATTGGAATTCTTTTGGTTGTAGCAGGTTTGTCGATGACACGTTTTGTCACAGTTTTATATACAGGAGGTACCGGTACGGTTTTTGTTGTAGCAGGTTTTACCAGTACTTTTTTAGTGATTGTTTTGTATACCGGCGGTGTTTCTACCAGACACATAATCTCACCTGTCGCACCGTCGACTCTTTCTCTGAGACCTCTACCTTTTTTCCAGGTTGTCATGGCTGGTTTAACAAGGATTTTTTCGGTAACGGTTTTATATACCGGTGGTACGGTAACGATTTTCTCACTTGCCGGTTTTACGAGAATTTTTTCAGTAACGGTTTTGTATTTTGGTGGAACAGGAACGATTTTCTCACCTGCTTCTCTCACCAGAACTTTCTCTGTTTTCCAACCGTATTTTGCGGGAATCACGACAATTTTTTCGCCCGGCTCTCTTACCAGTACTTTTTCTGTAACGACTTTGTATTTTGCAGGAGTC
>WGAE01000236.1 GCA_015489185.1 Campylobacterales bacterium | reverse complement strand
TACCCAAACGCCCATTTACCGATACCTGGAAAGCCTCTATCTCTACTTTCATGAAAAGTCATATGAAAATCTCTACCGTCTGCTTTCCCGGGGACTCGAGAAAACTCAGATCGATACACTCATCTCCGACTGGAACGAACGCTTTGCACCCGAAACGATTTTACAAAAACTTGAAACGCTGATTCCCGAAAACGACATTCCCCGCGAAATCACACAACACTATCAAAACCAGTTGCAGCTTTTTAAAAAACTGCTTCCGACACTTAGTCACTATCCGTTTCATAAAATTTTACACCTCTTTCTAAACCGACTTGCCAAAGTGCGTATCGACGATACAAGGGGCGGGAAAGTGACCGTTATGGAGATTTTGGAGACCAGAGGGATTCAAAAACCGTGTATGATTGTCATCGATTTCAATGAAGGCGTCCTGCCCGCACCGAGCAGAAAAGATCTTTTCCTCTCCAGCGCCATACGCCATGCGGCGGGAATGCCCACTCCCAAAGATCGTGAAAACCTGCAAAAGTATTACTATTATCGCATTTTTCAAAACGCTAAAGAGGTCGCCGTCTCTTTCGTACTCGACGAGCAGAATCAACCCTCCAGATTCCTCGAAGAACTTGCCCTCCCCTTTGAGAACAGCGTCAATGTCGATCTCAGTCCCATTCTCTTTCCCGTTCAAAGCACCCAACCCCACTACAAACAGAGCGATCTGATTCTTGAATACGATTTTACCCGACAACCTCTGTCGGCATCCGCACTGAAAACATTTCTCGATTGTAAAAGAAGGTACTACTTTCAATATATCCGACAAATCGAAGATTTTGAAATTCCCAAAGAAGAGGATAACGAAAGAGTCGTGGGAATACTGCTTCATGAAGCGCTCAAAGCCGTCTACGACAAACAGACTTTTTATGACGATGAAGAGACGCTTCTGCTCGATTTGCAGCGGGAACTCTATCTGCGCAGCGAGCAAAACTTGTCTCTTCGCTTTGTCATCGACAAATGGCTGGAGATGCTCAAACCTTTCATCGCGTACGAAGTGTCACGATTCGGTGAGGGGTATCGTGTTTTTGCAACAGAAAAGAGGTTTCAAACCACATTCGGTTCTCTCCATCTGACCGGCACGATCGATCGTATCGACCGTCGCGACGGCTCTTATTTCATTATCGACTACAAAAGCGGCACCGTCCCAAAAAGCAGTCCCAAAAAACTGGACAAAGAGAGCAACTTCCAACTACAGTTTTACTACCTGCTGACGCAAAACAGAGCAGAGGTCAAAGAGGCATTCTACTATGACCTGAAAAACGCGATGCTGATCAACGAACCGCTCTTCGATGAAAAACTGGCACTGCTACATACACATCTTGAGAGAGTTGAACAGACCAAAACATTCAACTTTACCATGACCGAAGAGCAACAAAAATGTACCTGGTGTCCCTACGCCAAAATCTGTGACAGGATACAATAATGGCATTTTACCAGTCTATGGCATACGAAGCGAGTGCGGGCAGCGGCAAAACATTCGCCCTTGTCATACGCTATATCGCCCTACTCTACCTGGGAGCAAAACCGGAAACGATCCTCGCGCTCACTTTCACCAACAAAGCGGCAAACGAAATGCAAACACGTATCTCCGCCGTGTTATCGCAACTGCACACAGATGTACGCAAAAACGAACGCGAAGAAATCGCCAAAATGCTCCAAATCGATGAATCGACTATTCTTACACAGCGCGAAACAATCTACAAACGTTATTTGAACGCTTCGGTACGTATTTCGACCATCGATAAATTTTTCGCACAGATTTTGCGTCTCTTTTCCCAGCATCTGGGACTGATGCCCGATTTTACCATCGATGAAATGAGTGACGAGCAACGCTTTATACTCCATTTTCTCCAAAAGGTGCGGCAAAACGACGCCTATAAAGATCTGGTGCTTTTTGCGGCGCGTGAGAGCAAAAAACTGGGCGATATCTTTTCCCTGTTGCAAAAACTTTACGAAAAAGATGCTGAACTGGACAGACTCGCTTTCGATGACGATCCTCCCTACCCTTCCGATGCGAACGTCATGAAGCAATTCCAGACATTGAAAATGTGGTTCGAAGAGCATTGCCCGCAACTCTCTCCAAGCGGGAAAAAGGCACTGGAAAAAATCACCGACACCGATACGCTCAAAGAGGCGACCTGGCTGGCAAAATCGTCACTTACGGAGTACAACTACTTCAAAAAGTGCGCCCGCCCCGAAGCGGATACCCTTTTTGGCGCGCTCAAAGATACGCTTCGCGAATATCTCGAACAAAAAGAGCGCTATCTGCTTTCCAAATATATGCACCTTTATCGTCTCTACAAAGAGACGCTTCATGAAGAGAATATCCGCGAAAACACCCTTTCATTCAACGATGTGACCAACCTGCTCTTCAAACTGCTTCATGAAAAGATCGACCGTGACTTTCTCTATTTCAGGCTCGATACGACGATCGACCATCTGCTGATCGACGAATTTCAGGATACCAATATTGTTCAGTATAAAATTCTGGCGCCGATCATCGATGAAATTCATGCAGGTATCGGCAGCGGCAACGAACTCAAAACTTTCTTCTATGTCGGTGATATCAAACAGTCGATCTACCGTTTTCGCGGCGGTGCGAAAGAGCTGTTTCACTATGTACAAAAACGCTACGGCGTCACATTGCAAAAACTCGACACAAACTATCGCAGCGCCTGCAATATCGTACGATTCGTCAACGATACGTTTCGAGATAAAATCGAAGGGTACAGCGATCAGAAATGTAAAACAGAAGAACAACGCGGCTACATCAAAGTCGCAATGTACGAAGATATCGCCGATGGCGTTGCGGATGAAGTCTTTGCACTGCTGGAAAAAGGAATCGATCCTGCCGATATTGCCGTACTGACCTACACCAACGCGGATGCTTTTGAAATCGAAGATCTGCTGCATCGACGAAATCCGAACCTGAAAGTGACGACGCAAACATCGGGCAAACTAATCAACCAGCGCTACGTCGCGGCAATCATCGAACTGCTGAAGTATCTCTACTTTGGCAAAGAGATTTGCAAAGCATCCTTTCTTGCCCTGGTCGGCAAATCGTGGGATACGAAAATCGATTTCGAACCGGCAAGCCGACACCGCACATTACCCGTGCTGATCAAAGAGATTATCCGAAAATTCGATCTTCCTGGTCAGGATCCCAATCTGTTGAAACTGCTCGAAATCTCGGCACAATACAAAGATATCGAAGCCTTTTTGTTCGAAAGTGAAAAACTCAACGTCGACTCTCCGACTAAAATGAGCGAGGGGATCAATATTCTCACCGTTCATAAATCGAAAGGGCTGGAATTCAAACACGTCGTCCTCTCCGACAGAATGACCAGAAAAAACGGCAGAGGCGGGACCTTTATCTTCCGTTACGATGAGATCGATCTGGAAACTATCTACATTCGCACCAAAGCCAGAGAACATCTCGATCCCAAATACCGAAGCGCCCTCGAACATGAAAACAGACTGGTCACGGAAGATATGCTCAACGCACTCTACGTCGCTTTCACCCGTGCCGAAGAGAGCCTTGTCATCGTTCACAACGAAGCGCGGAAAAATTCGGGATTTTCGATACTCGATCTTGAACCTTGCACCATCGGCAAACTTCCCTCCTTCACCCAAAAAAGCGACACACAACACACACCGCCGCCGACACTTCACTACCGACCGATACGTCTGGGACTGCAGGAGCAGAAAATCGTTCCCGAAAAAGAGGAAGCCGATGATATCCGAGCCGTCAACTTCGGAAACGCGCTCCATTATCTGCTGGAGATTCTAGACGGATTCTCACCGGATGATCTCGAAAATGCCTGGTGGGCGATGAAAAACCGCTTTGAGACGGTGCTGGATGACGGAGATGCAGATGCGATCAAAAACCGCGTCGAACGGCTGATCAGCTACGAACCGTTTTTGAAGCTGGTCGACGGCATCTGTTTCAAAGAACAACCGATCATCTACAACGAAGAGGTACGTCAGCTCGACTTGCTGGTACAACACGAAGATCGCTACGTGATCATCGACTACAAAAGTTCCGAACAGATGCGCTCTGAGCACAAAAAACAGGTTGCCAACTACAAAAAAGCCGTGCATGAAATTACCGGAACAAGAACCGATGCCTTTTTGTGCTACGTACGCTCAAACAGCATCGAACTAATCGAAGTCTTCTAACAAAACTTTTGAAAAAGTGTTGATTTTACTCAAGCGAGTTACCATTTGTCGCTTCGCGAATACATCCAAACCGGACTAAAAAGTGCAAACGCAAGCGCCCCTTCGGGGTTGGGTGCACTTTTTTTGCCTTCGGCAACCGTCCGGTTTGGATGCGCAAATGATAAAGCTTTCGTTCAATCAACACTTTTTCAAAGGACGCAATACTCTTTGTGAAGATTTACACAATTTACTATATAATTGTGAGAATCTCTGAAGGCGGGAACGATGCTCAAAGATATCTCCAAAAAACTGACGATGAAAAAGAGCTTCTTTGTCACACAACTCGAAGGCTTCTTCAATGCCATCACCCAGGAGTATCAGGAGCTCATACACCAAAAAGAGGTCGAAAACTCCCTGCTCGAAGAGAAGATCCGCAAACTTGAAAAAGATGTCGAAAATCTTGTCAAAATACGTCATGAACTCAACGAAACCGTCACTTCACTGAAAGCACAGTGTGCGCATCTTGAAGAGAGGATCGAAACCCAGCGCACCCAAAGCGACGACGAACGTTATCGCAATCTGCTTGAAGAGAACCGCAAACTCAGAACAAAGCTCAAAACATATGAAGAGAGTGACATCAAAACCCTCAAAGCGCAGGTTGAAAAACTGAAAAAAGCCCTGCAAAAAGGTGCCGGCACCTATCAGGAGAACCTTGCCTCCCAGCAGACGGAAGCGATGATCGAAGCGATCAGCAAAACATTGAAAAAGCAAAAAGAAGAGTGACAAATAAAATTTCATTTTGAAATATTTTTTGACAGAGTTTCATGAAATATGATAGGATAAATCAAAAACAGAGAAGGAATGTACTATGGATGAAAACAAACGTAAAGCACTTGAAATGACGATCAAACAGATCGACAAAACATTCGGGAAAGGTGCTATCGTGCGTCTGGGTGACAAAGAGGTAGAGCCGATCGACGCGATCAGCACAGGATCGCTCGGACTCGATATCGCGCTCGGAATCGGAGGGGTCCCAAAGGGCAGAATTATTGAGATCTACGGACCCGAAAGCTCCGGTAAAACAACACTCGCACTGCAAATCATCGCCGAAGCACAGCGCCAGGGCGGTATTGCCGCTTTTATCGACGCAGAACACGCGCTGGATATTAAATATGCAAAAAATCTCGGCGTCGATGTCGACAACCTCTACGTCTCCCAGCCCGATTTCGGAGAACAGGCGCTCGATATCGTCGAAACAATGGCGCGCAGCGGTGCGATCGACATCATCGTCGTCGACTCCGTTGCGGCACTCACACCGAAAACGGAAATCGAAGGCGATATGGGAGATACCCACGTCGGTCTGCAAGCAAGACTGATGAGCCAGGCGCTGCGCAAACTCACGGGTGTGCTGCATAAAATGAATACCACGGTCATCTTCATCAACCAGATTCGTATGAAAATCGGTACAATGGGATACGGTTCACCCGAAACCACGACCGGAGGTAACGCACTGAAGTTTTACGCATCTGTCAGAATCGATGTCCGACGTATCGCCACCCTCAAACAGGCAGAGGAAAATATCGGTAACCGAGTCAAAGCCAAAGTGATCAAAAACAAAGTCGCACCACCGTTTAAACAAGCAGAATTCGATATAATGTTCGGCGAAGGAATCTCGAAAGAGGGAGAGCTTGTCGACTACGGTGTGAAACTGGATATCATCGACAAAAGCGGTGCATGGTTCAGTTACGGCGACAAAAAGCTTGGACAGGGACGTGAAAACGTCAAGGCACTCCTCAAATCGGATCCTGAACTCGCCCGTGAAATCGAAGATGGCATCAAACGTGCTATGGGCATAGAAACGGAAGAATCGCAAGAGGAACCCGAAACAACCAAAAAGTAAACAATACAAGGAGAGAAGACAACGATGGTGTATATTGACGATATCTACGCAGATGAAGTGCTCGACAGCAGGGGCAATCCGACAGTACGTGCGACCGTAGTCCTCAGTGACGGGACACAAGCCAGCGCGATCGTTCCTTCCGGAGCAAGTACGGGAAAACGGGAAGCACTTGAACTGCGTGACGGCGACGAGCGCTATATGGGCAAAGGTGTGCAGAAAGCTTGCGATAACGTCAACACGAAAATTGCCGATGAACTCATAGGTATCAGTCCCTACAACCAGGCGGAAGTCGATGCGATCATGAAGCAGCTCGACGGCAGCGATAACTATGAAAACCTCGGTGCAAACGCGGTACTCGGTGTTTCGATGGCGGTTGCCAGAGCAGCGGCACAGAGTCTGGGTGTTCCACTTTATCGCTATCTGGGCGGCAGCAACGCAATGACCCTGCCGGTGCCTATGTTTAACATCATCAACGGCGGAAGCCACGCCAACAACAGTGTCGATTTTCAGGAATATATGATTATGCCCGTCAACTTCAAGGAATTTTCCGAAGCACTGCGCGCGGCATCCGAAGTCTACCATAACCTCAAAAAGATCATCGCCGAAATGGGTGAAAGTACGGCACTCGGAGATGAAGGCGGTTTCGCACCCAATCTCAAAAACAACGAAGAGCCGATCCAGGTCATCATGCAGGCGATTGAAAAAGCGGGCTACAAACCGGGAGACGATATTGTCATCGCACTCGATGTCGCAAGCAGCGAACTCGTAACAGAAGGCGGATACAAACTCGATTCCGAAAACCGCATATTAAGTGCTGAAGAGATGGTCGCCTACTACGAAGAACTCTGCGCAAAATATCCGATCGTATCGATCGAAGACGGTTTGAGCGAAGATGACTGGGACGGGTGGAAAATCCTGACTGAGAAACTGGGTGACAAAATCCAGCTTGTCGGTGACGACCTTTTTGTGACAAACGAAAAGATTCTTCAGGAAGGTATCGACAAAGGTATCGCAAACGCCATTTTGATCAAACCCAATCAGATCGGCTCCGTCACTGAAACGATGAACAC
>WGAE01000235.1 GCA_015489185.1 Campylobacterales bacterium | reverse complement strand
TCTCTTCGAAACGGAAATCGCCGTTTGCGTTTTCATATTTTTTACCTTCGAGTTTCCCTTTGCCGCCGCCGTCGTAGCCGTTTTGGGAGTTGAAGTCAAAACTACCGTCCCCTTTAACGTGTCCCGCGACGTCGATGTCGTAATTTTGTACCGGATCATCGAAACGGAGGTTTCCCTCCACGCTACCCTCTCCAAGATCAAAACCGAGTCGTACACGGTTATTACTATTTTGCATAATCTCTCCGTAGGAGGTTTTCCCTTCCGTCACACGTCCCTCGTAGACCGGTTTGTCGGTACCGACAACTCTTTTGATATCATCGAGTGTCGGTGCCGCGGTGATTTGTTCGGTGGTTTCTTCACTCTTTTGCTGCTCTTTGGCTTCGGTTTTGGTCTCTTTTGTGACCGGAGTTTCGGTTGTGACAGATGCAGGTGAGGGGATTGTTTCCGGTACAGGTGCGACGGCGGGATCACTTTTTTGATCGAGCTGTTTCAATATGATACGGTTGACTTTTTGTGCTCTCAGCGGCGCCTTTTCTCTGGCGACGACCGTACGCTCTCCCTGATTGACCACCACACTTCCCTGTGCGGTTGTAACGACAATCTGTCCGTAAGTACAGGCGATCATATCGAATTTCGGAGTCGTTTCGCCGATGATTGTCGTACCGCGCACACCGATTGTGGCGTTGGCGGTTTTGACTTTGAAGTGACTGGGCGCGATTTTTCCGATCTTTCCGGTGATCGATTTGAAAAAGCCGCGTTTGACCGTAAATTTTGCTCTGACGTTGTTTTTGGTAAAGAGATAATCGTCGACTTGAAATTTGCTTTTCGGACCGAGTGAGATGACCGTGTGGTCATTGAAACGCATCTGAAGTTTGCTCGCTTTGTCTGTTTGGATTGCATCGTGGATTTCCAGTTTTGTACCGGTATGTACCTCCACGGTTTGTGTACCGCGTATGAGCGTGGCGTGACCGTGCAGTGCGGTTACTTCGCCGATGGACGCCTGCAGTGATGTGAGAAAAATTAAAAACAGATAAAAATACTTCATGTCAATCCTTTAAAAGTGGTATTTCCACACCAGCGTGCCGATACGGTTTTTGTAGGTGTAGAGGTTGATATTTGCGTTGCTTTTTGTATATTCGTATGAGAGTTGCAATGCGCTTTTTGCGGTCAGTTTTCGTTGCATCTGTGTCTGCCACCGTTTTTTGATATCTTTACGACGGTACCCCATAACGGGATCGAGTTTACTATAGCGGTGCGATTCTCTCACGAACCCTGCCGTCGCGTCAAACCGTCTGCTCAAGTGATATTTGAGATAAAGTGCGAGTATGGAGAGATTTTTTGCAACGTCGTAACGTTTGTTTGATGTAGCGTCATATTTTGCGGCGGAAGCGGAGAGAACGGTTTTGAGTCGTCCCTTCTGCCAGGAAAAAGATGTGCCCGCTTCATATTTGTCGTAATCTCTGTCGGGTGTGAAACGGGTGAAGTTTTTTGTAATTTGTGTATAGCAGTTCAGATATGACGATCGATTGATGCGAATACCCCACGCGGGTTTAAAAAAGAGTTCGTCGCTGATCTTTTCACCGCCGAGGCGGGTCGTATCGGCACCGACGGCGGCGGAGAGAAACTGACGGTTGAATTTTCGATCGACTGCGGAGGTGATTTGCAAAAAGTTGAGCGTATTGCCTTTTGCGGAGTGAAAGAGTTCGTTGTAGCTGTAAAGCGTTGTCGTCCATCCAAACTGTGCGTTTAGATAGCGGTGCTGCAGCAGAAGGTTTGCCAGCAGATATCGGCTTTTGGCTTTATGTGTATTATTTTTTAGCAAATAGGGACCGTAACGGGTATAGGGATTGTCGGTTGTGAGATTGACGTTGTCGTTGTATCCGATACCGGTTTCGAAGGCAATATGCCAAAAGTGTTGTTTTTGATGCGATCTGATCGTATCTTCGAGCATTGCGATTGTACAGTGCTTAGTTTTATAGAGGGAACTTTGTTTAAGTTCATGAAGCTTTTTTCGCGCTTCATCGTAAAGTCCCAGTTTTACGAGGGTGCGGGTATAGTAGAGCTTTGCCAGGAGATTGTCCGGTTCGAAGATCAATACCCTGTCAAAAAGCGCCAGTGCCTCTTCGTACCGTTTGGCATTGTAAAGGGTGATCCCCTGTTGCATCAGTGAGGGGTTAGTTTGTGGGGAATGGACGGTGTCGGTCTCTTTTTTGCCCGGCTCTTTGGCACTCTTTTTAGTGTGCAGATATACGAGATAGGCATCTTTGTAGCGTTTGTGAATGTTCCGCAGCACCTTTTTTGCTTCCTGTTTTGTCATATACGGACCGTTGAGCAGGGTATAAAAGGGCTTTTCGAAAACCAGCATGACGGGCAGATCGCTGGCAAGGTACGCCTTTTTCGCATAGCTCTCGTTCAGATAAGAAGCCAGACGAATGTAATAGGCGGACTTTGATTCTCCGCTCTCTTGCGGCGTGGCTTGCAGGGAGAGAGAAAAGAGAAACAGCATAAGTATGCTTTTGAAAACGGACATGTGATCGATCACCTTCATACGTCATCAGTGAATCCTCTGTTGTTTACAAATCCGTTTTTCAGAGGAGTCACATAAGTTTGCTAGCCATTATATCGGCATTTATGCGAATCACTGTACTTTTTTAGCTCTTTTATATTAAAAAAATATGATTTTTATTAAATATTTTAAATTTTAAAGAAAAAACAAATTCAATAGTAGTTAATATCCTTAATATTAGCTTAAAAATAATAGTACTATAATACTAATGTAAAAAGTTTCAGGAGGTAGACGATGAAAC
>WGAE01000234.1 GCA_015489185.1 Campylobacterales bacterium | reverse complement strand
TTTTTAAAATAATCGATATCCAGTTCTTCTCTGCGTTTCATACATTCTCCTTCAGTTTCACATAACTTCATGATAACACAATCCCGCTGCATCGCCTCTGATACTTACAACCCACAAGTTCCTGAATATCCCCGTTTTCCTAATACTTCTTAAAAACTGACCCCTCTGAAAAACTGTTTGTTGAACGAAAGCTTTATCATTTGAGCATCCAAACCGAACGGTTGCCAAAGGCAAAAAAAGTGCACCCAACCCCGAAGGGGCGCTTGCGTTTGCACTTTTTAGTTCGGTTTGGATGCGCTCGCGAAGCGACAAATGGTAACTCGCTTGAGTGAAAGAAACAGTTTTTCAGAAAACTAAATTAAAATTTTGAAACTTCATGATAAGCCAAAGAGCCGCTAAAGTCTTTTCGCGTTACCATTCTGTTTTGATTGTGTGATAATGACTCAGGGGCACTTTTATGAACATCATCATCGTCGGGGCGGGAACCGTAGGATACTCGCTCGCGCAGGTACTCTCCTACAAACACAATGTCATCATTCTTGACAAAGATATCCGCAAACTACAACAGATCGAAGAGAATCTCGACATCCTCACTTTCAGCGGGAACAGTGAAGATCCGCGCATCTATGAGAGATTGCCGATGAAAGCCTTCGATCTTTTTATCGCCGTTACCGATTCGGATGAAGCGAATATCCTCTCTTCTTTGATTGTCGAAGATAAACTAACGATTCACAAAAAGATTATCCGCCTGAAAAACGAATATTTCGCCCATACTGATATTTTCACCAGACTCAATATCGACGAACATATTTTTCCAGACCTTTTGACGGCACAAAAAGTCCAGGCACTTTTTTCCTTTCCCAAAGCCAACAATATCAAAACCTTTCAACAGTGTGATCAGAAACTGATCTCCGTCAAAGTCCACTATGCGGACGAACGACAATACCGGGTGCTCGATCTTGAAGACGAGCAGGTCGTCGTCGTAGGTATCGAACGCAAAAAATCCTTTCTCGTCCCCGATGAAACGACAGTACTCAAAGAGCGTGATCTGGTCTACTTTTTCGGTGACGCCAAACGTATCCGGGAACTTGCACGTAAACTGGAAACAAAAATGCCTGAAACAATCAAAAACGTCGTCATTTTCGGTGCTAACCCCTCCGCGCGTAAAATCGCCGCAAAGCTGACTGAAGATAAATCACTCTCAATCAAAATGATCGAAAAAGATGTTGAAGACTGCAAAGCCGCCGCAGCGCTTCTACAGGATAAAGTGACAATCATCAACGCACCGTTTGAGGAGCATAACCTCTTTGAATCGGAAGGACTCGCCCAGGCGGATATTTTCATTGCCGCAAAAGAGAACGATGAGAAAAATATTGTCAAATGTATCGAAGCACGTGAATACGGTATCGAAAAGGTGGTTGCGATCAACAACGACAAAGCCTACTACGCCCTGATGCATCAACTGGGTATCGTCGTCGTACGGGGTGCGAGAATCAGCGCGCACTACGCTATCCTCGAAAAGATATCTTCCAGCGCCATTGTCAACGTCAGCCATTTCTGCGGTGGAAACGCGGTGATGTTCATCCGTAAAATCTATCCCAATTCACCGTTGATCGGAAAGGTGATCAAACCGCTGAAACTCCCTTCGATACGCCTTTATCAACTACGAAACGGGGCAATTCTCAAACCCGACGCGTTTACCGAAATCGAAGTGGACGATACGATCGTGATCTTCGGTGAAACCGAATATGAAGAGGAGATACGCAGGTGGATCTACGCGCTCTGAAAAATATCTTCAAATTTCTCTCCGTCACCGGAATGGCGCTGAGTCTTTTTTTCCTGCTGCCGCTTCTGACGGGTATCCGCTATCATGAAGATATCACCGCGTTTGCACTCTTTGATGCACTCCTTTTTGGTATTAACGCCCTCTTTTACCTCATTTTGCGTAAACATACGCTGCAAATGAGCATTCGTGACGGTATTCTTTCAGTCAATCTCGTCTGGGTGCTGCTGGGATTTGGAGGCGCCGTGCCGCTGATTCTCTACAGCAATATCTCATGGGCGGACGGCTTTTTCGAAGCGATTAGCGGCTTTACGACCACCGGTGCGACAATCTACAGCGATATCGAATCACTCCCGAAAACAATACTCATGCTCAGAAGTCTGATGCACTGGCTGGGCGGTATGGGGATCATTGTGCTCGGTGTCGGACTCTTTTCGCTGATCAACCCGACCGGTTCGATGGCGCTGTTCAAAGCCGAATCGACCGGCATCAGGATGGAAAAGATGACCCCCAAAATCAAAGATACCGCCTTTTTTCTCTGGGGCGTCTATCTGCTCTTTACCCTTTGCGACACCGCCGCGCTCCATCTTGCCGGAATGAATTGGTTTGACAGTATCAACCACGCCTTTTCAACCATCTCCACCGGCGGATTTTCGACCAAAAACGCTTCGCTTGGCTATTTCAACTCACCGCTGATCTTCTGGATCACCACCTTTTTTATGATCATCTCGGGGATCAACTTCCTCGCACACCTTAAACTCCTCTCCGGAGGCGGTTTTCAGGGCTATAAAAGAGAAGAGGTCTTCTGGTATCTGGTACTCTTTTTTACACTCTCGTTCGCGCTGACACTGGTCGTCATTTTGATCGATCATGACAATATCTTCCATGCCGCAACCCACGCCTTTTTCACGATCGCCTCGATCCTCACGACCACCGGATTTGCGACACTCGATTATGAACAATGGGGGCACATTGCCGTCAGTATCGTCTTCATCGCGATGCTGATCGGCGGCAATGCCGGATCGACCGCGGGCGGGATGAAAGTGATACGCTATATCGTCATGTGGAAAACCCTGGTAACGCAACTGAAAAAGACTATTCATCCTCATGCGATGGTTGGCGTTTTCATCGACAACGAAAAGACACCCTCTTCCGTCATCAACGCCACAACCGGATTTGTGCTGCTCTTTATTATGACCAATATGATCGTTTCGATCTACCTCTTTTCACGCGGATACGACGCGCTGACCGCGGTATCGACGGCACTGGCGTGTGTCGGAAACGTAGGACCCGGTTTCGCACTCACCGGACCCGCACAAAACTACGCCTTTTTCCATAACAGCGATAAAATCCTGCTCGCCTTTGCGATGATTGCGGGCAGACTCGAATTTTATACACTCGCACTGCTGATGACCAAAACATTTTGGAAAAAATTCTGACAAAGTAGTATTTTTACACAGTTTCCTTTCATGAAGTTCAAAAATACTACTTTTGCAGTATTTAAGTAAATTCTCCAAAATGACGATGTATAATACTACTAAGACAGAATTTTTCGCAAGGATCGAAGATGGCAAAACGCGTCAAACCGATTCCCACCCCGACACAGGAGGGGTATTTGACAAAAGAGTTGCTCGGACAGTTCATCCGTGCCAGACGCACCCAGGAGGGACTGAAAATGCACGACGTCGCGATGCTCTGCGGTATTTCGATCGCGACACTGACCAATATCGAAAAAGCGGCGGCAAACGTGCGCATCGACACCGCCCTGCATGTCGCCAAAATGCTGGGGATCAAGATCAGGGTCGAACCCTGGCAAACCTCCGATCATACCGTATGATCTCCAAACTCAACGTCTATCATAAAACCACGCGTGTCGGCATCATCCAGGTCGATCATGAAACCAATGAATTTGCCTTCGCCTATACCAAAGCGTGGCGCGAAACCGGATTTCCGATCTCACCCCATATTCCGTTCGATCGTCCCGCCTCATCTCATGCAATCAAACACTTTCTGGATAACCTGCTTCCTGAAGGCAGAGCGCTCGATCTTTTCAGTCTCTTTTTTAAAGTCACCAAAAACAATACACTCGCAATCACCCGGGAAATCGGCAACGAAACCTCCGGCGCCCTCACCTTCTTCGCCGACGAAGCCGAGATCCCGCCCACAGAGTCACGCCCCGTCAAAGAGATCGAAATCACCCAACGCCTGCAGACCGAAGATCCGCTGCGCATCATCGTCTGGGACGGCAAACCGCGCCTGAGCGTGGCAGGTGTACAGGATAAACTTCCCCTTATCTACCATCCGAAGCACGGCTACAGTTTCGGAGAAGGAGAGCTCGCTTCCACCCACATTCTCAAGTTTGAAACCGAACGTCAGCGCCATCTTGTCGTCAACGAATATATCGCTATGCAACTGGCAAAAGCCGCGGGACTTGCAACCGCAAAGACCGAAATCCGGCACTTCGGCACAAAACCCGCTCTCCTGGTCGAGCGCTTCGATCGCAGACGCACCGAAGACGACACAATCGAACGACTCCATATTATCGACGGCTGCCAGGCACTTAACCTCCCTCCGACACACAAATATGAACGCAATCTCGGCACCGGGAAAAGGGTCGAAACGATCCGCGAAGGCGTCAGCCTGCCCAAACTCTTCGCCTTTGCCAAAGTGTGTCAGAACCCGGTCAAAACGACCCTGCAAATCCTCCAGTGGGCGATCTTCAATCTCATCATCGCAAACAGCGACGCACACGGTAAGAATATCTCCTTTTTCGTCGACCGAAACGGCTACCGACTGACCCCTTTTTACGATATGGTCTGCATCGCAATGTATCCCGAATTTGAACAACAACTCTCGATGGCATGGGGAGACAACTTCAGCACCGAAATAGAAAAAGCGGATATCGAAGCGATGTGCGAGCGCTGCGGCATCCACCCCAGACTCGCCTTCAAAGAGTTCAAAAGCATCAGCGGCAAAATCCTCACCGCACTTGAAAACGAAGATTTTACACAAGCCGCCTCAAACAACGATGAACAGCGTTTTATCGAAGAGATGATCACACTCCTGCACCAACGCGCACACAAATATCAAAACCTCTAACGCGACGACGCTTTCATCGGAACTTCACCGCCGGTAATCCCGCAGCGGTTACCGTCACACCCTCCGACAGACAGATTGATCAGTCAAACAGCCGCACATACGATAAATTTTATGGT
>WGAE01000233.1 GCA_015489185.1 Campylobacterales bacterium | reverse complement strand
CGGCTCTACGACGAAGCGTTCGCCTTTGCGACCGAAGACGGCAAAGCGAAGTTGCTGCCGGTCGACTGGAAGCCGCTCAGCGAAAGTTGCAACCCCGACTTCCCGCTGACCCTTAACACCGGACGTACCGTTGAACAGTGGCACACCCGAACCAAAACCAAAACGATCAAAATCCTCAACGATCTGGCGCCCGAAAGCTGGTGCGAGATCAACCCCAAAGACGCCGAGAAACTGCAGGTCCAAAGCGGTGACAGAATCACGATCAGATCGGCGCGGGGCGAGGTGCGGGAGTTGCTGGTCAAAGTGACCGAACTGGTGCGCGAAGGCAACTGTTTCGTGCCGTTTCACTTCGGTGAAAAACTGATCAACAACCTGACAATCGACGAGTTCGATCCCTATTCGTTCGAACCAAACTTCAAGCAGTGCGCCGTACAGATCAGCAGCGAGAAGGTGCCTGAAGGCATCAGGATGGAAGAGAAGGAGATCTCCGGAAGCCTCGCCTATGAGGGCACAACCACAGAATCTAAAACAAAAACCGAAAAAATCGAAAAAAGTGAGAGGAACGCATGAGTGCATTAGCCAAAATCCAAACCATCAGCGAGCAGCGCAACACTAAAATCAACAAAGTCGAAAAGACCAAAGCGCTCTATACCCCCGACGAAGCAATGGATCGTCTGAAACAGTTCGCCAAAGAGGGGTACGATGCGATCCCCAAAGAGGACAAGGCGGTCTTTTTGAAATATTTCGGCATCTTCGACAAAGAGAAACCAAACGGCAAAAACCACTTCATGTTGCGGGTACGGATCCCGGGCGGGCAGATGACCCCCGAGCAGGCGAAAAAGGTGGGCGAAGTCGCCAAAACATACGGCAACAACTACATCGACATCACGACGCGGATGCAGATCGAACTGCGCTATCTGAAGATCGAAGATCTGCCCACGGTGCTGGAGGAGCTAGAGAGTGTCGGGATCACCACCTACCAGACCGGTATCGACAACCTGCGCAACATCGTCACCGATCCGCTCGACGGACTCAGCTACGACAATGTGATCGAGAGTTATCCGACGCTTTTAAAGATGCAGGAGATCTTTTTGAAAAAGGAGGCGTGGATCGGCACCCTGCCACGCAAATTCAACACCTCCATCTCCGGCAACTATGCCAACCGCTGTAACGTCTTCGCCCATGACTGCTGTTTCGTACTGGCGCAAAAGGAGGGTATCTACGGCTACAACGTCTATCTGGGCGGTCGTGTCGGGATGCTGGCGAAAAAAGCGGACGTCTTTTTGCAAAACGAAGCGGAGGCCGTCGCCTTTTTCGAGTCGCTGATCACGATCTTTAAAGCCTACGGTTTTCGCGACAACCGCAACAAAAACCGTCTGCACTTCTTCATCGAAGCGGTCGGGATGGAAACGCTCGTCGAAGCGATTCGCGAAGAGAGCGGCATCGACTTTCTGACAGGCGGCGAAACTCTGGTGCAGCTCGATCACCATGAAGCGATCCACGGACGCATCCAGCAAAAGGACGGCACCTTCGCCCTGCACTGCATCGTTCCGGCGGGAATCTTCGACGGCGACGCGATGAAACAGGCGGGAGAGATCGCTGAAATCTACGGCAGCGGCGTACGCCTCAGCGTCGATCAGAACCTCTACATCACCGGCATCAAACAAGAAGATATCGCTAAAGTGCTCGACTGGGAACTCTTCGAGAAGTACAAAAATATCAATACCCCTTTCTTCAACCACCTCATCTCTTGTGCGGGTAGTGAGACATGTTCGTTCGGCGTCATCAAAGGCAAATCGGATGCCCTGCGTGTCAGCGCCTATCTAAGTGAAAAGTTCGACCTTCCCGACGGCAAAGTGCGCATCTACTGGTCTGCATGCGTCAAAGGGTGCGGTTTACATGAACTAGGAGATATCGGATTGCTCGGATGCAAGGCGAAAATCGGGGGCAAAGCGGTCGAGGGTGTGGATATATTGCTCGGCGGTAAAATGCTCAATGAAAGCGCCGAAGCGAAAACACTCCTCAAAGCGATCCCGTTGGTGTATGCCGGAGAGTTTCTGGAGCAACTGATCGAACAGTACCAAAACCTCAAACAACCGAACGAAACCTTCGAACAGTTCTACGACCGGCTGCTAACCAGATACTCCTTCCCCGCCCTCGCCTTCATGATTGCGTACAATTATCGTATCGATAAAGTATACGGCAAACCGGAGTACAAACTCCACCTCAGCAAAACTCCGAAAACCAAAGCGCATGAAGCGTTCGAGATCTTCGACTTCGGTGAAAGAATCTACCGTGCCGTACACGGGGAGAGCCCCTACAAACTGGTTGCCGAATTCGCCCCCGATCCGTCGCAAAAGAGTGTCAAAATTGGCACACCTTTCCCTGAAGCCCTCCGGCCGATTCTCGATAAGATGCTCGCTTCGGACAAAACACGGGCAAAAGTCTTCTCCGAACTGCTGATCGATCTGACTACATTCTAAGCGCTTTTTACGATGAAAAATCCCGAAAAACGGGGTTTTTCGTAACGCTTATCAAACTTAATAAAAAATATCAATCAAACCATTAAAGTAAATTTTAATTTAACCGATACTCTTTTTGGTAAGTTTTTGTTTAACATATTTCACTATCATACAGTTTTACCATAAGGAGGATTTTATGCGAAAATGGATTGCGGGACTTGCCGCACTGGCTCTGAGCACATCTCTTTTTGCCGCGAACACCTATATGATCGAGACAATCATCTCTAAAAATAAAAAGGTTATCGATTCACCGGCGCTCATCTCTCCGGTCGGTCAGGCGGGAGTCGCCGAAGCGAAAAAAGGAAAGTATAGCTACGAACTTCTGGTCGAAGTTGCGGGAGAGAAAAACGGTATGGCAACCGTTTATACCAATCTGACCGTCAACGGCAAATTTCACAAGCAAAAAGCGAAAATTCCGCTTAAAGAGAAAGTTTGGCTCAATATGGGAGATGTCAGACTCAACGTCCGTGTCATTCCCTATCAGTAAATCATCTTCATGAAGAGGTAAATCGCCTCTTCATGAAATGTCAGGCGATATTTGTGTAAACCGCCTGGACGTCATCATCCTCTTCGATCTTATCCAACAGTTTTTCGACATCCTGCATCTGCTCTTCACTCAATTCGATCGGTGAATTGGGAATATATTTCACTGACGATTTGCGCACTTCAATACCCATATTTTCAACCGCTTTGTTGAGTGCTCCAAAACTGGTAAAAGGGGCGTATAGCGTTACCGTATCCTCTTCAACCTCCATCTCTTCAAGTCCCGCGTCGATCAGCTCCAGCTCGATCTCTTCAAGATCCATATCCTCTTTTTTATCGAACTCGATCACCGTTTTGCGGGTGAACATAAAGTCGAGCGAGCCTTTGTTGAGCGGCTCTCCGCCGTTTTTGTTGAAAATCGCTTTGATATTGGCGACCGTTCGGGTATTGTTGTCCGTCGCACACTCGACGATGAAAAGTGAACCGTGTGGTCCTTTTCCTTCGTAGTGCACCTCCTGAATCTGGTCGGCATCTTTACCTGTTGCACGCTGAATCGCCCGTTCGATATTCTCTTTGGGCAGATTCTGGGCTTTGGCTGTCTGAATCGCGGCGCGAAGCTTCGGATTCAGATCAGGATCGGGACCACCCTCTTTGGCAGCAATCGTAATCGATTTCGCCAGACGGGGAAAGACTTTGGACATCTTGTCCCAGCGCTTCTCTTTTGCGGCACGTCTGTACTCAAACGCTCTTCCCATATGCTATCCTCATAGATAAATTTTGTCGGGATTATACCAGATAAATGTTAGATTGCATCTTATGCAATTCTCTGAAAAAGTGTTGATTGAACGAAAGCTTTATTATTCGAGTATCCAAACCGAACGGTTGCCGGAGGCAAAAAAAGTGCACCCAACCCCGAAGGGGCGCTTGCGTTTGCACTTTTTGAGTGCGGTTTGGATACGTTCGCGAAGCGACAAATGGTAACTCGCTTGAGTGAAATCAACACTTTTTCAGAGGGTTTTGTGCATTAGTGCAGCAGCCCCTTTTTGTTCACTTTCAAAACATAGGCGTCTTTGCGCCCGTTTCCGTAACTCTCCGTCTCTCCGACGACGATATACCCGTCATCCGTTTTTACGACACCGTAGCCGACATCGCTGTATCTTCCACCGTAGTTTCTATCCCAGAGCACATGCCCTTTGTCATCGATTTTCAGAAGATAGAGATCCTCACGTCCGTTAGTATTCGACTCGGTCAGCCCGGTAATGACATAACCGTCTTCATCCGCAACGATATCGAACGCTTCATCATCATAACGCCCGCCGTAGGTATTTTGCCACAGCGGCTTGCCGTTTTTATCGACACGTACCACATACACTTCGTCACGCTTGTCACGGTTGCTTTTTGTAATTCCCGCCATGATAAAACCGCCCTCTTTTGCCGGGGCAACGGCATAAAAACTCTCATCATATCCCCAACCGTATATCTTTTGCCAGAGCACCTTCCCTTTTGCATCGATCATGATCGCCCAGCCGTCAAAACCGTAATCGTCGCGGAAACTCTCCGTCGTACCCACAAGCAGATAGTTTCCGTCTGAAGTTTTCAGAACGTCGTAGAGCATATTGTCGTCGTCACCTCCATAGCGTCTTGTATGCAAGCGTTCTCCATCCTTGTCGATATCGACGACATATCCGAAAACATCCGCATCGAAAAAGTCCAGTTTGTTTTCCCAGCCGACCACTTTGAAACCTGTTGCCGATTTTGCAATACCCGTCCCGTAATAGTAACTATCGTCACGACTGAAATAGGCACGCTGCCACTGAGCATCACCCGATTTGTCGAGTGCCACTACATACATACTCGAACGATCGCTGCCGAAACTTTCCGTCGTACCGACCGCAATATACCCTTTTTTTGTCGCGACAATCGCATTCCCCTCTTCATCATCTCTTCCACCGATCGCTTTACTCCAGAGTTTGTTTCCCTTCTTGTCCGTATGCACCACATACATATCCGCCCGCTTCTCACGGTGCGATTCGGTCTGTCCGATAAAGGTATAACCGTCGTCGGTGACAATGACTGCTTTCGCCAGATCGTTCTCTTTTCCGCCGTACGCCTTTTCGAAAGTCACAGCCGCCGGAAGTATCATCGGAAGTGTCAACAGAACTATAAGTGAATATAATTTTTCCATAAGTTTGTCGCCCCTTTTTGTTTTATAAGAAATTATAATATCTTATATGTTAAGAGAGGCTGAAGCTTTCATGAAAGGTCGCGTCTGCAGGGTTGACAGATCAGATACATCAAAATATTGTGCACCGCCGCAACAAACAGAAAGATCGCCGGCAGAAAAAGGCTCTTGGCGAAATACCACGTCGTCACAGGAATGAGCAACAGTTTTTCATAGAGATTTTGTGAGTGCTCGACACTCCCGTGTCCGTCGGAAAAGACAACAAACGCCATAAAAAAGTAAAGCGTCGTCCACAAAAGCGCGCGCACCTTCTGTCCACCCATACTCAGCAGACAAATCTTGTTCGTCAGCAGATACCCCAGATAGAGGAAAAGCAGGAAAAAGGCAAAATCTCCGAAATAGTGAAAAATCGTTCCGTATATGTTTCCAAAACTCGCCAGAACAATCGTGATAATCAAAAAAACGACCGTAATCGCGAAATATTGCAGCAGGTTGGTAAAATCGAGGCTCAACTCTTTTTTTTGCATCTCACTTCCTCTTCGGCTTTGCGGAAACAGGTCGGGTCGATGTGAAGTTGGCAAGCAACCATCCCTGCATCCCGTCACGGTACCATTTGATATGTTCGTGTGGAAAACCCGCATCGGTAATCGCATCAATAAACTGTCGCGAAAGCGAACACCACGGACCGTTGCAAAAAACCACAATCGTCTTGGGATGCTCGAATGAAAAGGTACCGTCTTTTTCCAGTTTACCGCCCAGATATTTCAATGCGTATGCGAACTCGTCCGGATAATGCTCTCTGTCGCGAAAATAGTAAAACGGCATATTGACCGCACCCGGAATGGTACGATACGCAAACCAAGGCTCCTTTCTCGCATCGATCAGGACTTTGTTTTTATCGGTCTGCATCTCTTTGAGAAACGCCAGCACTTCCAGCTCGCCGTACGTTTCGATCTCGTCGTCGAGTTTGATCGGAGAGAGTTTGCCCGCCGTCTTCAGAAAAACACTCTTACAGGCATCCGGCACTTTTTCAGCTGCGTAATTCCCGCCCCAGAGTATCTCGTTACTCTGACGCAGTTTACGACACACTGGATCCCGTTCCCGTTTGACCAGATAATGCACCGTTTTACCGTCGCGCGTCACTTTGACATCGACACCGCGATATTCGAACCCCTGCTGTGCAAAGAGCGAAACGGCAAAAAACGTCAATAAAGTAAAAGTTATGTTTTTCATAAGCTACTCTTTTGTTATAATTATAACTTATGATAGCACATTTATAGAAACATCTACCTTAAAGCAATTTTCACGTTTACAGGTGCATAAACTGCGACAGCGCGATAATGATGATCACGAGCAAAAACGGAAATTTGTGACTCTTGAAGACCCACGGATCGATTCCGAGATAGACTTGATTGAAACCGCGTATACCGAGCCAGAGTCCCAGAAAGGCTTTGATCGAAAGCAGTATCTGAAAGCGCGTCATCCCCTCCGGCGGGATTTCGCCAAATACCTGTGAAAACATATAGATACCCGTCAGCACTGTCACGATCAACGCGGGCGGTACGACTTTACGCACATGCTTCATGATCGCCTGACGCGCTTTTTGCGCCTCTTCAGGAGATAGACTTTTTCCCATTTTCGACATAAACAGGTTGTCGGTAAAAAGAAAACCGCCGTAGATGAAAGCCGCATAGAGATGGATGGTATGGATGATAGTGTAGGTGATGGGATATCCTTTTTCCCCGCCATTATAGCAAAGCGTCATAAATTTTTTTTGATTTCTCTCAAGAGGGATTTACCAATTTCTATGCCATTTTTTTGTACCATTATCGTTAACTTTTCAAGTTCATTTCACTGTAAGGAAATACGATGAGACTCTCCACTCCGTTGAAGAGCAACGCGATCAAAATGTTGCTTCTGGGAAGCGGCGAACTGGGTAAAGAGGTGGCGATCGAAGCACAGCGGATGGGTGTGGAGGTGATCGCCGTGGATGCCTATGAAAACGCGCCCGCACATCTGGTTGCCAATCGTCATCATGTCATCGACATGAAGAACAAAGAGGCGGTTTTGGAGGTGATCAGACGGGAAAAACCGGATTATATTCTTCCTGAAGTCGAGGCGATCAACATCGACGCACTCTTCGCGGCGGAAGCGGAAGGGTTTCATGTCATTCCCAACGCAGAAGCGGTCAACAAGACGATGAACCGAAAAAATATCCGCCGTTTCGCCGCCGAAGAGCTCGGACTCAAAACGAGCCGCTACCGTTTCGTATCGACCTTCGAAGGGTTGATCGAAGCAAGCAGAGAACTCGGTTTCCCCTGTGTCATCAAACCGGTGATGAGCAGTTCCGGTCACGGGCAGAGTATCGCAAAATCGGCGGACGATCTGGCACATTCATGGGAGACGGCAAAAGAGGCGAGAGGAGACGCCAGTGAACTGATTGTCGAAGAGTTCATCGATTTCGATTACGAAATTACCCTCCTGACGGTACGCAACGAAACCGGTACACGTTTTTGCAAACCGATCGGACATATCCAGAAAGGGGGTGACTATATCTTCTCCTGGCAACCGATGCAGATGCCCGAAACCGCGCTGAAAAAGGCGCAGGAGATGGCGAAAACCGTTACCGACGGTCTGGGCGGACGCGGTATCTTCGGGGTCGAATTTTTCGTCAAAGGGGAGGAGGTGTGGTTTAGTGAACTTAGCCCCCGCCCGCACGATACCGGAATGGTGACGATGATCACCCAGAGCCAGAGCGAATTTGCACTTCATGTACGGGCGGTACTGGGACTGCCGCTCGATTTTGTCTTCTACGGCGAAGGGGCAAGCGCGGCGTACAAATCGGAAGTGGAGAGTGTCGCGCCGGCATTTGAGGTGGATGAATCGCTTTTTGATCAAAATACCTTTTTGCGCATATTCGGTAAACCTGTCGCACACACAGGCAGACGAATGGCGGTTGTACTGACGTACGGTAAAGACGCGCTCGAAAAAGCGAAAGAGAAAATTAAACTGATACGGGGAGTTTCATGAAACATATTAAAAAAATTGCGGATTATTCGATTGTCGGAGGGATGGGCGCCGTTGTGATGGCGGGACTGACAGGATGCGGAGACAGTGGACTGCCGCCGCAACAACCACCTCAGGAGAATACGTTTCAGACCGCTGCGCAAAAACAGGGGGCGTTTGTCGTCATTCAGGAGGTCGCACCCAAACAGTACAAGATCGTCGACGAATATCCCAGCTCCGAAACACGCGTGATCCTCAAAAGCCTCGACGGCAAAGAGAAGATCCTCTCCAAAGAGGAGCTGGACGCGTTGATTGCAGAGGAAGCCAAAAAGATCGAAGAGGGCAAATCGGCGCTGACCAACCCGCAAATGAGTACGGGTATGGGCGGTATGGGTCTGGGTGAGACCATTCTCGCCAGTGCTGCGGGGGCGATTCTCGGAAGCTGGATCGGCAGCAAACTCTTTAATAATCCCAACTATCAGACCAGACGCCAGGCTTCCTACAAAAACCCGCAAACCTACGCACGCAGCAAAAACAGTTTCAACAAAGCCCGCTCTACTTCAACGCGTAAATCGGGTTATTTCGGAAGCAAACAATCCACCGTCGCGCCGCGAAAAAGTACGACATCAACCAGAAGCTCGGGATTTTTCGGAACCCGAAGCAGCGGTTTTCGCAGTTTTGGAGGTTAAACGATGCGCCTGATGCCCGTCAAACCGCTGACACCGGAGTTTCTCGAATCGATCGGCTTCTCCTGGCATACCGACTGGGACGATAATACCCCCTACCTGCTTGACAAACTGGTCGAGGTTGAAGAGATCGATGCCCACACCTACGCTGACGCGGCGAATGAACTCTACGATATGTTCGTCGAAGCGGGTGATTATGTGATCGACAACAATCTCTTTCATGATCTGGGGATTCCTTTCAACCTGGTCGATATCATCAAAGCGAGCTGGGAAAACGATGTCCACTGGCACCTCTACGGGCGCTTTGATTTTGCGGGCGGTCTGGATCGCATACCGATCAAGCTGCTTGAGTTCAATGCCGATACCCCTACCCTGCTTCTGGACACCGCAATCGCACAGTGGGCGCTTCTGAAAGCCAACGGTCTGGATGAGTACCGCCAGTTCAACAATATTCATGCATCGCTCAAAGAGAATTTCAAACGACTGGTTACCCTCGAAGAGCATACCGACAAATTCGATGAATATTACGAGGGGTGGAATATTCTTTTCAGTTGTGTCAGAGACGCCAAAGAGGATGAAGCCACCACACGCTATCTTGAAACGATCGCCAAAGAAGCGGGATTTGAAACCGCTTTTGCGTATATAGACGAGGTGGAGTTCGATCCTGAAGAGGGCATCTTCTACGACGACGTACGCTACGACTACTTCTTCAAACTGGTACCGTGGGAAGATATCGCAATCGCAGAGGGTGAACTGGCGGTAATTTTGACGCAGATTGTCCAGAATCAAAAGGCGATCATTCTCAATCCCGCCTATACGCTGATGTTTCAGAGCAAAGGGTTTTTAAAAATTTTATGGGATCTCTTCCCCAACCATCCGCTGCTGCTGGAAACTTCCGACAAGCCGTTAGAGGGTAAAGCGTACGTTGAAAAACCGCTGTTCGGCAGAGAGGGTGAAAACGTCACAATTTACAACGCAAACGGCACAATCATCGATCAGAAAGCGGGACAATACGGCAACTTCGCCAAAATCTACCAGGAGCGTGCGGAACTGAACCGCGACAACGAAGGGAACTACTATCAGGCGGGGGTCTTTTTCGCCTATGAGGGGTGCGGACTGGGATTTCGCACCGGTAAACGCCCTATCCTGGACGATGACGCAAAATTTGCGGGGCATATCATCACGTCATCCTAACGAAAACAGTCAGGGGCTGACGACAACCTCGACCTCTCTGCGCTCCTTGGGCAAAACAAATACCAGCCAGGGCTGGGTCAGCGCCTGAGTGACGAGTGTACCGGGCGGCGGTGCGACTGTCCGCACGGTTACGACGACACGATCCTCCGTTTCTTCGATACCTGCAACCTCCAGACCATACCCTCCTGTGGGTCTCGATCCCGCCGTCACGACAATCACGACACCGTCAAAAATCGGTGCCTGCGCATGGTTTGTCAGCTTTTTCCAAAGTGTTTCAAACGCCTTCAAGTCGTCACTGTTGTCGCTGTAAAAAGAGGCAACCGACGGTTTTTGGCGCATATAAAGCGTTTGATCTTGTACATAATCACCGCTTTTGAGTATGACATACGCCGCGTCCGGCGCTTCGCGCTGTTGCATACCACCCTCCTTTTGCACACTGTCACCGGCACATCCGCTCAGTATACCGAGCCAAAGCCCTGTTGCCGCAATCATCACTATGTTTCTGACCGATATCTTCATGACCGATACCTCCCTATTCACTTCAGTGTAGCAGAAAAAAAGAGCGATTGCAAGGCGCCTTACAGTAAAACCGTTGCAACGTTACCGAACGTAAAACCGATTTGACATTTGTCAACGATCGTCAGAGAAAATGTGCTATCATAATCTTATGATACATATTTTGATTGCGGAAGATGACAAACTCTTTGCGCAGACACTCGAAGATCTGCTGCTGGAAGAGGGATTTGCGGTAACACTCTGTCATGACGGTGCGGAAGCGGAAGCGCTCTGTTACGAAAACAGTTACGATCTGCTGCTGCTGGATATCAACATGCCCGGTCTTTCCGGAATCGAGTTGCTGCGTTCCGTACGCAGCCAGTCCGACACGACACCGGCGATCTATCTGACCTCTTACAAAGAGAAAGCGATGCTCTGCAAAGGGTTTGATGCAGGTGCCGATGATTATATCAAAAAGCCGGTTGACCCGGATGAGCTGATTTTGCGCATTCGCGCGTTGCTTAAACGCAGCAATAAATCGGTTACCACCGTCAAACTCGGCGACATCGAATATGATAAACACCAAAAGGTGCTGATCACCGACAACGGAAATATCAGCCTCTCACCGAAAGTGGCGCAACTGCTGGATCTTTTCATCGAAAATCCCAACCGTGTCGTCTCCAGAGAACAGATCAAAAAACGACTCTGGGAGTGGGATGAAAACCCCAGCGACGGCGCACTGCGCGTCTATGTGAATGAGTTGAAAAAACTGATCGGCAAAGCACACATTGAGAACATCAAAGGCATAGGGTACCGTTTTGCATACTAAAGCGCGGGGACTATTGCTGTCGCATCTGATCATCATCGTCGTGCTCACACTGACGATTCTGCTGCTAAATACTCTGCTTGCACCTGCACTCCCCTCGCTTTGGATGCGTGTGACGTTACTGGTTCTCGCCGCCGCCCTCCTCTATCTTTTCATCGCCCCCTCCGTGATCACCCCTTTTCTGGAGACGGACGAAAAACTCAAGGAGATGCTCGAACACACGCTTCATGAACTCAACACACCAATCGCCACGATCGAAGCAAATGTTAAACTCCTCTCCAGAAAGATCACCGATCCGCGTGATCGCAAGCGTCTGGCACGTATTTCCGGGGCTGCGGCAAATCTGAGCGAACTCTATGAGAGTATCGAATATAAAATCAAGGAGAATATCGACTATCTGCCGGCAAGTGACTTTTTGCTTCATGAACTGATCGACGAACGTATCCGCCGTTTTGATGAGAGCAAAGGAGATATCCGCATTAGCAATGAAACCGAAAACTTCATGCTGACGACTGACCGCCAGGGATTTGCACAGGTAATCGACAACCTCCTCTCCAACGCGATCAAATACAACAAACCGGGCGGCTATGTACGTTTCTATACTCGTGAAAACAAACTCTGCATCGAAGATAGCGGTATCGGAATCGACCCCGGTAATCTCTTCACCGTATATGAAAAGTCGTTTCAGGAGAATCCGACGACCGTGGGCTTCGGTCTGGGACTGAGTATTGTCAAAAATTTCTGCGACAAAGCCAAAATCGCCATCAAGATCGATACCCAAAAAGGTGAAGGCACCACCTTCTGTCTCGACCTGACACCTGTGATGCATAAGTAATTCTTAATACAAAAATGGCTACAATCATAAAAAATACTTATATATGGAGCTATTATGTTTCGTTATCTGATCGCTACGGTACTGCTTATAGCAACTGTGCAGGCACAGAGACTCCAGCCCGAATGGGATAAAACCTACGGCGCGGAGAAAGAGGAGAAAGCGTATGATCTCGTCATCACCCGCGATAAAGCGATCGCCGTATGCGGTGTCAGTCGTTCATTCAGCCGGGGGAAAGAGGATATCTATCTTTTCAAAACCGACACAAACGGAGAACTGCTGTGGGAAAAACGTATCGGCGGAACCGAAAACGACCTCTGCCGCGGGATCGACGAAAGCGGCGACGGTTCTCTTTATCTCGGCGGTACGAGCAGAAGTTACTCCAAAGAGGGCAACTACGATATGTACCTCGCCAAACGTGACCGATCCGGCAATCCGATCTGGGCGAAAGTGGTCGGCGGGAAAGGGAAAGATTACGGCTACGATCTCGTCGCGACACATGACGGCGGTGTTGTGATCGTCGGTAAAACCAAATCGTTCGGACAGGGACGCTACGACGCATATGTTGCCAAATTCTCCTCCGACGGCAAGCGTCTGTGGAGTAAAACATTCGGAGGCAAAGAGAATGAAGAGGCACAGGGCGTAACGGAGTTGTCCGACGGTTCGCTCATCGTGGTCGGTTCTACTGAAACCTACGGCGCGGGAGATTTCGATTTTTATATTCTCAAACTCTCCCCGGAAGGTAAAAAACTCTGGGAACGCTACTACGGCGGAGAAAAAGATGATCAACTCTACGCCGTAACCCCTCTTGCAGACGGCGGTTTCGCCGCGACCGGCTATACCCGATCTTACGGTTCGAAGAAAAAAGATTTGAGTGTCGTACGATTTGATGCGAAAGGGAATCTTCTCTGGCACAAGATCGCAGGCGGCGTCAATCATGAAATCGGTTACGGTATCGCATCTACAACCTCGGGCGGTCTGATTGTCACCGGTATGACCAAATCGAGAGGACACGGAAGAGAGGATCTCTATCTGCTTCTTTTCGACAAAAACGGAAAACCCCTTGCCGATAAAACACTCGGCGGAAAAAAGAACGACATCGGTCGTGCGATCGTCAGAACACCCAAAGGGGACTATATCGCCGCGGGTGCGAGTGAAAGTTTCGGTAAAGAAGATGAGTACGACGCCTACCTGGTTCGCATCAATGTACAATAGCATCTTCTGAAAAACTGTTTGTTGAACGAAAGCTTTATCATTTGAGCATCCAAACCAAACGGTTGCCGAAGACAAATCAATAGCTGCGTCGTTTATCCCTGACATAGAGTGCGGCACGATGGTCGCCGCGTTTTTGCACTTCAAAAAGATCGATTGCCCGGATCAGCTCGCCCCAGCTGCGATATCCGAAGTTCCGCGGATCATAAGAAGTGTTGTTGGAGATATGATTGCCGACATCGGCAAGATATGCCCACCCCTCCTCATCTTCGGTACTCTCGATCGCGTGCCGCAAAGCATTGAGTAGCTTCGTATCTTTTTTGAGTTCATGATTGGTTTTTTTACGATCTTTTTTCGTATTTTTACGCGTTCCGCTCACCTCTTCCGTCTCCGCTTCAACGGTTCCGAGATTTTCGAGATAGAGAAACCTCGAACAGGCGTTGACAAAGGGCATCGGCGTCTTCTTTTCACCAAACCCGTAAACTTTCAGACCGTTGGCAAGAATACGCATCACAAGCGGCGTGAAATCACTGTCACTGCTGACAATACAAAACGCGTCCAGCTCTTTGGTAAAAAGCAACTCCATCGCATCGATCGTCATCGCCATATCGGAAGCGTTTTTGCCTTTGGTATAGTCAAACTGCTGCACCGGCTGTATCGCATATTCATGAAGCACCGCTTCCCATCCCTTCGATTTGGGACTTTTCCAGTTACCGTAAGCACGTCGGATATTGACGACACCGTATTTGGCAAGTTCGGAAAGGATCACGTCTATTTTGGATGCGGGCGCATTGTCGACATCGATCAGCAGGGCAATTTTCTCTTCGGGTTGTTTTTCTCGCAGCTTCATATCTGTACTATACTCGAATACGGTTTAAACGAAACTGATATTTTTTATTGAAAATACTTCATGAAAACTGCGATTTTGCCGATATTTCTTTATCACACGCCAATAGTAAAGAGGACGGATGCAAATTCCCGCGGAAGAGATACGAACATTCCTGGCACAACGACGTTATGACGAAGAGTTTTTACAAAGTCTGACACGTATCATCTTCTTTACAAGTATCCTTGTCATCTTGCGTTTCTTCTATACGGAATATTATCAACTCCCTTCTGTCCAGACAGCTGGTATTCTTTTTACACTCTTTATCGTCATCCATACGACATGGGTCATCAAACAACCCGGGAAATATCGCTTCAGACGATTGTTCACTATCGTCGCGGATCTGGGGTATGTCAGTTTTTTGAGTGCCAACCTGGGGATGAATGCGATCATTCTCTATCCGCTCTTTATCTGGATTATTATGGGAAACGGTATTCGGTTCGGAGATTTCTACTTCTACAGCGCTCTTACCGTAGCGGTCACTTTTCTGAGTATCGCACTCATCTACAATACATTTTGGTCCCATCATATTGATCTGAGCATCTCTCTTATTCTCGGGCTGATGTTGATCACACTACTCAATAAAAAAACACTCAAACGTATTCACCTGATACACAAAACATTTAACAACAAACTGCAGATGCATATCGGAACACTTGTCGATGAATACCATCATGATTCACTGACAGGGCTGAAAAACCGTATCGCCCTCGAAAAAGCGTTACGGGAAGAGCCTTTCAGCGGACTTTTTATCATCGATATCGATGGCTTTCGAAATATCAACGAATTATACGGTATGTACACCGGCAACAGAATTTTGCAACAGTTCGCCAAAGAGCTGGAACACTTTTTCGCTTCCAGAGACTTTACCCTCTATCGTCTCTATGCCGATCTCTTTGCGGTCAAAGCAAATTTGCAGTTCATCGATCTCGATCTCTATGAAGAGACGATCGAATCGTTACTGTCCTATGTAGAAAATCTGCATATCGGTTACACTGACAACAACAATCATGACGAATCAATCAAACTGGATGTGACGATCGGTATCTCTCTTGAAGAGCAGGATGCCCTCAACAAAGCGGAAATGGCACTTAGCTATGCCAAAAATCATTCCAAAAAATATATCGCCTACAGTAAAATGATCGATACGAGTAAAAGTATCCATTTGCTTTTACAACGTAAAAACGAGATCAAAGAGGCGATCCATTCGGACAACTTCATCCCCGTTTTTCAACCGATCGTTGATCGTAAAGGAGATATCGTCAAATATGAAGCGCTAATTCGCATGCGGAAATTTATTGACGGGAAAGAGCAACTCGTCTCACCCCATTTCTTTCTGGATGCCGCGGTGAAAACCCGCCAGTACGAAACTTTGACGCTGATTATGATCGAAAAGAGTTTCAAATATATGTATGCACTGCACAAACCCTTCTCTCTTAACCTCTCTTTCAATGATATGCTCAATGAGGAAGTACTTGAAGCACTCAGACACAATATTGAAAAGTACGGCAGCGGTAATCAGTTGACTGTTGAAATTCTGGAGAGTGAAAACGTCGAGGATTATGTCGCGATCAAAAACTTCATCAAATCATTCAAAAAGCTGGGCGTCGAGATAGCCATAGACGACTTTGGAAGCGGCTTTTCCAACTTTGCACATCTCTTTGAAATCGAACCCGATATTGTCAAAATAGACGGTTCTTTGATCAAAAACATCGATACCGACAAAAAATCGTATGAATTTGTCAAATCGATCGTGCAACTTGCCAGAACACTCGGAATCAAAACGCTGGCGGAGTTTGTCAGCAACGAATCGATCTATCATATCACCTACGAACTTGGTATTGACTATTTTCAGGGATACTACTTCAGCCCGCCGGTTACCTATGAAACACTCCAAAAAACCGGTAAATTGACACAACAATAAACTACCTCCTCTGAAAAATCTGCATCTATCAAAGAACTTCAAAGTGGATATTACGAAGCGCCGGTTTGCCGGATAATTTGATTATGAAGTGTTCTCTGATTCAGATAAACCGTAAAACATCGAAACAGTAACGATTATGCGAAGAAATGTTGTTGCAGGAGAAAAACCCGGGGAGTACCCCCCCGGATTACCAGTCTATGATATTGAGATTGTTGCGTGGTGCAATCGTTTGATCCACGGTTCTTCCAAGTTTTCCTTTACCCGCCCATTTAGGCTTTTTCGGCACAAATTCCGCGATAAAACTCTCCGTCGTCGCATTCGCTTTGAACGGATTGTAGATCAGATATTTCTTCGGTTTATAGGTCACGCGTGTTTTGAACGGCGCTTTACTCACTTTCAGATGCAACTTGTTGTTAGCCACATTCTGAGACATAGCCGTAATCGCACCGGTATGTTTAGCGATGACATCCTCCGGATTGGCGAAAATTTTATTGTAATGGTCGAAGTGGTTGTCAAACGTTTTCGCCGTTTCCGAAATGCTCGGCCATTGATACCAGTAGACACTGTCGACACTTTCAGCCAATCCTTCCAGACCGTAACGTGTCATATTGCAATCTTTACAATATACTTCATAATAGACTGCCGCATCTCCCTCCTGACCTACGATCTTTTGATCCGGAATATGCGCCCGCACGTATACGAATGTCAAATTTGCATCTGAAGGTACCGTTTGGTTCAAATCCTCCAGCTGTGCGGTTGCGGATCTAAATGAATAGATCATCGGATTCATTGCATGCGAAATATCGCGTTCGATATTAAACTCGATCGTTTTACGTGCCTCACCCGCTTTGAAGAGTGACTTGTCCACTTTCAAACCGGAGAGCCCGGCATTTTGTGTACTCAACACATCAGGCATCTGCGAAAATGCGACACTTGCGTTGTTATCGGGGTATCGTGCCCGAATTTTATAGGTTTGCGGCTGATCCGAAACGATCGATGCATCCAAAGCGACATCGATATCTTTCGCGTAACACTCCGGCGTGAAGTTGTTGAGCAACTGACCTGCACTATTGCGCACCTTTGCCTCCAGCACCAGTTTTGCAGCCATTGGATCGTTGTTATTGATACTCGTATCCAATGTGTTGTAATATGTATAACGACTACCGTCTCCGTTTGTCAGATGCCAGGTAAACTCCAGCTGTGCCGGATCGAATGTATAGCGTTTGTCTTTGACAGCTCCGATACTGATGGCAATATTGGAATCGTTGCGATCTACCTGAGCGAACTCTCTGCCCGGAATCTCCGCAACAGAGACATTCAATTCTCCGACATCCGGATATTTCATCGTCAATTCGAGAACCCCGTCATGAAATTGCAGATCGTTACCGACAATCTCCAGATCTCCGCTCGAACACGCCTGTTTGGTTTCATTGTAATCGAGTGATACGGAACCGTTACCGTCACCGTTGATGACAAGTTTTTCATTGTACCCTGCAACAGGATTATGGTTGGTCGTAAAATCGACCGCTTTGATTTTCAACGTAAACGGTTCACCTGCTTTCACCGCGGTATGCTCGGACTCAATCACGAAGCGATCCGGTCTGACGGCGAAACTGTCACTCGAACATGCGCGCCTTTCCTCGCCGTTTTTCTTCCAGACGAACAGAAGTTTGGCTTTTTTCATCGCTTTGTTGATTGTGAATGTGGGCGGATTCGGTATAATCAACGGATTCTCTCTGGTTACACTACCGCCCAGGAAATGAGACATAATTCCACTCATGAAATGGAAAAATGTATTACCGTTTTGCTGCTGTGTCAACGTAAACGGTTTCATCTCGACCCCGCTCAAATCCGCACTTTCGAGATTCTCACAAACTGCCGCATCGACTACACCGACTTTCATGTCGGTATCGTTCAAGTCACCTTCGACCTTCGCCAAAGTCGGGGTAAACGGTTTGCCGACAACCTGTGTCTGCAGACGTGGACTGTTTTGAATCATATCATCCCATGCATCATATCCGCTAAGCGCATAAATTTTGAATCTGTGATCCTCTACTTCACCGTCTTTTTTGACACCGGTCATATCTGCCGTTGTCAAATCATCACTCGTCAGACGCAAACGCAGATAGGTCTCACCCGCTTTGACATCCGAAGGCACCGTCCACTGAAGTGTTGCGATATGATCACCCGGTACGACATCGACAACCACACCTTCACCGTTTTCGAAAATGCCGTTTCGGTTAAAATCGATCCAACCTCCAAGATGTACACTGTATGCTAAACCGTTGTGAACAGGAACACGAACTTGATAATTCTTGTCGGAAATATATAACGGTGTGAACGTCATATCTGTAT
>WGAE01000232.1 GCA_015489185.1 Campylobacterales bacterium | reverse complement strand
AATTTATACTAATTAAAGGAGAGCATATGGCAAGAGTCGTAGTTATGGGTGCCGGTGTTTCCGGGCATACCGCTTCAACGTTTCTGAAGAAGTGGCTTGGAAACGAGCATGAAGTCATTGTTGTGACACCAAACAGCAAATGGAACTGGATTCCATCCAACATCTGGGTGGGTGTCGGACAAATGACCAAAAAAGATGTGACTTTCGATCTGGCACCGGTCTATGAAAAAGCCGGTATCGATTACAAACAAGCTAAAGCGGTTTCGATTCACCCTGAAGGCGGAGAGAAAACCGATAAACCATATATCACAATCGAATATACGGATCCGAACAAAGCCGGTGAAACCGAAGAGGTTACATACGATTACTTGATCAATGCAACCGGTCCGAAACTCAATTTCGCTGCCACTGAAGGACTCGGACCCGACAACGGTTACACGGTTTCCGTATGTACCGCAGACCACGCGACACATGCTGCGGAAGAGTTCAACAAGCTTAAAGATCGTATGCGCAAAGGTGAACATGTCAAGATCCTGATCGGTACAGGACACGGTATGTGTACGTGTCAGGGTGCCGCTTTCGAATATATCTTCAACATCGAACATGAACTGAGACAAGAAGGACTCAGAGACAAAGCGACGATCACCTGGATTTCAAACGAGTCGTTCCTCGGTGACTTCGGTATCGGCGGTCTTCATATCAAACGGGGCGGTTACGCGGCATCCAGCAAACTCTTTGCGGAATCACTCTTTGCGGAAAGAGATGTCTCCTGGATTATCGGTGCACACGTCAGCAAAGTTGAAGAAGGAAAAGTACACTATGAACTGCTCGACGGCGATACCGATGTCGAAGAGTTCGATTTCTCAATGCTCATTCCACCGTTTGCGGGTGTGGGACTCAAAGCTTACGCTAAAGACGGTTCAGACATTACCGATACACTCTTTGCACCAAACGGTTTGATGAAAGTCGATGCGGACTATACGCCGAAACCTTATGAAGAGTGGAAAGCGTCAGACTGGCCACGAACGTATCAAAACCCGACATACAAAAACATTTTCGCCACAGGTATCGCATTCGCACCGCCGCATCTGATCTCTAAACCGATGAAATCACCAAACGGCACACCGATCAACCCGACACCGCCCAGAACTGGTATGCCTTCAGGAATTATCGGAAAAACTGTTGCGCAAAGTATCGTCGATATGATCAACGGTGCATCTGAACCGACGCATGAAGCTTCAATGGCTGAAATGGGTGCGGCTTGTGTCGCTTCAACCGGTAAAGGTCTCTTCAACGGTACGGCTGCGGCATTGACCGTCTATCCTGTTGTTCCTGACTTTGAGAAGTATCCGGGACTTGGACGTGACCTTGACTATACATTCGGTGAAATCGGTCTTGCGGGACACTGGATCAAACATATCCTGCACCATATGTTCATTTGGAAAGCAAAACTCAAACCGGGCTGGGCACTGATCCCTGAATAATCGAACATAAACGTGGAAGCACCGCTTTCACGTTGAGTAAAGAACGCAACAAATATAAAAAAATCAAAGGAGATTCATATGGCAGAAGCTAAACACTCAGAGCACGTACATCATATTGAGCCTTATTCGCCGGAGTTTGAAACAATGGTACCGACAGGTATCGTCAAGTTTCTTCGCACTTGCGTTATCTGGCAATTTATCAGATTTATCGTCATCAATATCAAAATGTTGGTTGTGGTGCAAAAAAGTCACCACTAATATATTAGCCTGATATCGAACTCAGATATCAGGCTTGTTTCTTCTCTTCTTTTTTTCTTTTTTCCTGTGTCTCAACACCTCTTTTTCGTTTCCGTTTTGTTCCCGCACGCGGTGCGTGCTTTGAAAAAGCGATCAAATCCTCAGTTGTGACCACCTCTTCCGGTATATTTTCAAAACATACATCCAATACTTTTGCCGCACTGATCGCGTCCGCATAGGCACGATGGTGCTCTCCGCACTGAATTTCCAGCACTTCTCGCAAATGGGCAAGCCCATGTTTTTCCGCCTTGATCGTTTTACGCGCAAGATCAACCGTACAGAGTTTACGATTTAATAACTCTTCTAAACCGACCGTTTTCATCGATGTCGAAATAAAGTGGTAGTCAAACTTCACATTGTGTGCGACAAAAACCGCATCTCCCAGAAAAAGTTTAAAGTCATAAAGCACCTTTTTCAACGAAGGCGCATCCGCCAGATCGCTCTGCTCGATGTTGGTCAAACGAACGATCGCCTGTGGAATATAGTCCGCATAGACATATGATTCAAATCTGTCAACAACCTCGCCATTACGATACTTGATCGCTCCCAATTCGATAATCTGGTTTTTGACAGGATTGTTCCCGTTAGTCTCGATGTCTACAATACAATAGGTTTCATCACGATAATGGTTATGCCGTGTTTTCAGATAAACCCTGTTGTCATCCTCAGCAACAGGCAATCCGTAAAACTGTAACGTCTCCAGGTCGAGATCGAGATCAAAATTTTTTTTGATTCGATGCAGACACCCGTAAAACTCCTCTTTTGGAATATCTCCCAGTTGCAATTTATTTACAAGATTGTCAAACTTTTCCATATTTTACAGCTTTTATAAAATTTTGCATCTTCATTTTATCTTTTTTTCCTTTTTTCTTCTCTACACCGCTGCTTACATCTAGTGCATAGAAAGGAAAACGAAGTACTTCATGAACATTTTCGCCGTTCAAACCGCCCGCGAGAATGATTTTACGGCAATCTATTCCCTCAAACCATGTCGGATCGATACGTTTTCCCTCTCCGCCGTAACTTTCGACAAACGCATCGACAATACGATATTCATCCGCAAAACGTAAGAGATCTTCACGTGAACGTGCACGAACGACTTTGATGTGTTTGGTACGTAAAGAGGTATACAGATGATCAGGAGCATCGAAATGAATCTGCGCCAGACTCATCCTCGCCGTTTTGCAGATACGGTCTATCTCATCCCCCGTTACATTGACAAAAAGTCCGGTACGCTCGACAAAAGGTGGTAACTGGGAAACAATTCTTGCCGCAGCTTCCGGTGTAATATAACGGGGAGATTTTTCATAAAAAACAAAGCCTAAGGCATCCGCCCCCGCTTCTATTGCATCCAGAGCATCCTGAAGGTTGGTGATCCCGCAGATTTTGACTCGCATCTTATATTTGCAGACTTTTGATCGCTTTTTCATAATCATCGCTGCCGTAGACATAACTACCGGCTACGACGATATCGACACCTGCTTCCTTGAGTTCATGAACATTTTCCCCGTTGACGCCACCGTCCACTTCGATCAACGTCGCCGCATTTTTTCGCAAAATCAGATCTTTAAGACGTGCCGCTTTCTCAACCACGGACGGGATAAACTTTTGTCCTCCAAAACCGGGATTGACACTCATGAGCAAGACCATATCAAGATCGTTGATAATATACTCGAGATCTTCCGGACGTGAATGGGGATTGAGAACTATTGAAGGGGAGATGCCCAAGTCTCTGATTTTTTGAATCAGACGGTGCGGGTGCTTCTCCTCTTCCAGGTGAAAAGAGATATATTTGGGTTTTAAAGGAGCAAAAAGATCGACGAAGAAGGTATTGTTTTCAACCATCAAATGGACATCCAGCGGTTTCGTACTCGCTTTTGCCACACTCTTGACAACAACGGGACCGATCGTCAGATTCGGCACAAAATGCCCGTCCATCACATCCACATGAACCAGATCGCATCCCGCATCACATATCGCCTTGACCTCCTCGGCCAATTTGCCGAAATCCGCCGACAAAATACTCGGTGCCACTAACATCTGTTTCCTTTATCTTGATCCAAATCAATGGCACCATTGTACTACAAACTGCTTAAGAGCATCTCGGAAAGCAGGAATTTTCGGCTTTTTACGCTACCGCCAGCATATGTGAAACTTTTTGCCGGATAGTTTGCAGGAGAGATTTTTGACCGCTTTGGGGCATACGAAAGATTTCGTTACGCAGTATCGCGGTGCTCCAGATATGAAAATGTGTCGCCTCTTTGGGATCGATGCGGTATCCGACGGCAATCACGGCATCGAGATTATAGAAGTTGCCGCTTACATATCGTCCTTCGAAGTTTTGGATCTCAACCGGGCGATTTACCAGATTTTTGTCGAGTTCACCACTGGCAAACAGCGCTTTGAGGATAATATGCACATTGCGCACGTCACATCCGAAAAGTCTGCTCATCTGAAGCTGTGTCATCCAGAGTGAATCACTGCACGCGACAACGCGCACCTCTTTACGGCTGAACGGACTGGTATAGATAAGACTTTTGATCGCTTTCATGGTAACTCCTCTTTTGAATTACCCAAATTTTATAACATTTTGCGATCAAAACCGAAAAATATTTCAAATTGACATATTTATTACATATTGGCAAGATTCATCGAGAAGATCGGCAACAGCATCGCCACAACAATAACACCGATTGTCGCACCGACAAACAGTATCAATATCGGTTCCAGCATCGCCAGGAACATATCGATTTTATTACGGTTTTCATCAAAATAGAGATCTGCAAGATTCTCCATCACAAGCGCTACTTCACTTGTCTCTTCCCCGAGCGCGATCGCCTGAATGAACGATTTATCGACATGTCTGCCGTATTTTGCAAGCGAAGAAGAGAACTTTTTCCCTTCGACGACATCTTTTGTCGCTTTGGTAAACTCCTCTTTGATCACTTCGTTATCGAGAATGTTGGATGCCAGTTTGACAGCATGCACAAATGTCACCCCCGAACGCACCAGTACCGAGGTGATGTATGAAAAGCGTGCCAGTTCAAACGTCTGGATAATCTTTCCAAAGAGCGGCAATCCCAGTAAAAAACGGTGCCAGAGGTAGCGAAACCGTTTGCTGTGACGAATCGCAAACTGAAAGAGTGCCGCCGCGATTAGGATCGCTACCGCGATATAGAGCCAGTACGCCCCCAGAAAATCCCCCGCCGCGATCACCGCTTTGGTAATACCGGGCAGCTCCTGTTTGAGCTGAATGAACATCCCGGTAATTTTGGGAACAACCGTTGTGAGCATAAACGCCACCATCATGACGGAGATGACGACAATGAACATCGGATAGACCAGCGCCTGCTTTACCTTTTTGGTCACTTTGTCCTGCTCTTCGACAAAACGTGCCATCTCAAAAAGTACTTCCGAAAGGCTTCCACTCTCTTCGGCAACTTTCACAGACTGCTTGTAAAAAGGGGGCAGATCGATAATCTCCTGCGTTTCGAGTGCGGTATAGAAACTTTTCCCCTCATCCATACTCGTTTCAAGAGATGTCAAAAAATCGATCATGAGCGGATCGCCCTCATATTGCGACTTCGCAAGCCGAATCACGTTGACGATCGGTATTCCGCTTCTTAGATAGATCGCGATGTTGCGCGACAAATTGGCGAGATTTTTGGAAGATAGCCTCTTTTTACGTTTGAAACTGAGCTTGTCCCAAAACGACGCACCGGACTCTTCGATACTCTGGTAGATAATTCCTCTGGCTTTGAGTTTGCGTTTGGCTTCGGCAAGGTCGTTCGCTTCGATACGCGCCTTGACTTTTTTACCGCTTTGGTCAAACCCTTTGTAGAGAAATATCATATCAGTCTTTCAACCCTACCCTGATCACCTCTTTGAGAGAGGTCTCACCCGCAAGCAGCAGTTCCAGCAACTGTTCGCCGATCAGTTTCATCCCTTTATTGCGCATCGCCTCACGTATCTCAAAATCGGTCATCTTGTTTTTGAGCATCATTTTAACTTCATCATCCATAATGAGCAACTCCCCGACCGCACGCCTGCCGCTATATCCGGTAAAGTTACATTTGGGACAGCCGACCGCTTCATAGACTTCACTTTTCGGATCCAGATTGAACTCGGTGATAATATCCTGCGGCAAAGTCGTCTTCTTCTTACACTCCGGACAGAGTTTACGCACCAGCCGCTGTGCGAGTACACCCAGTAAAGAGGAGGTGATCAAAAAGTCATCGACGCCCATATCGACCAGCCTCGTAATTGCCGCGGCGGTATTGTTCGTATGGAGTGTCGAGAGCATCAGGTGTCCGGTAAGCGCCGCCTGAATCGCAATCTCCGCCGTCTCTTTGTCCCGAATCTCCCCCACCATGACGATATCCGGATCCTGACGCAAAATCGAGCGCAATCCCGACGCAAAGGTCAAGCCCGTCTTGACATTGACCTGAATCTGGTTGATGTTATCCGCTTTGTATTCAACCGGATCTTCGACCGTGATGATGTTTTTATCCGGTGTCGCAACCGTCTGTAAAAAAGTGTGCAGGGTTGTCGACTTACCGCTTCCGGTAGGTCCTGTTACCAGAATCATCCCGTGCGAATGTTCCAGCAGTTTTTCGAACGATCGGGTCAAGTTCTCGGTAAATCCGAGATTTTCCAGCGTCGGTATATGACTTGACTCCATCAAAATACGCATTACCACCCGCTCACCGTAGTAGGTCGGAAGCACCGAAACCCTGATATCGAGTGATTTACCGGCAATTTTAACCTGAGTACGTCCATCCTGCGGAATACGCTTTTCAGAAATATCGAGATTCGAGATGACTTTGATACGACTGATGACAAGCGCGATAATATTTTTGTCCAGATCGACATGTTTGACCAAAACACCGTCAATACGAAATCTGACGACACCGCGCTTTTCATGGGTTTCGATATGAATATCCGACGCGCCCTTCTTGACCGCCTGATAAAAGAGGGAGTTGACAAATTTGATAATCGGCGCCGACTCTTCGCTGGTCAAAATATCGCTGCTATTTTTGAGAAACTCGGTCAGGGAGATATCCTCTTCCAGAAGCTCCGTTTCACTCTCTTCGTTGATGGTCGAAGAGAGTTCGCGATCGGTTTTGATCTCCAGGAAACGATGATACAGTCTGTCGTAGGAGTCCTGATCGACAAACGCCAGCGGATATTTGAGATCAAGCTTGGAGAGGAGATTGAATCCGTCGCTCAGGTGATCGGGGTGTAAAATGATATAGGGTTTTCCTTCGATCTTTGTCAAAAGCAGCGCGTTTTTGACACAAAGATCGGGATCGACCCCTTCGATCAATTCCGGATAGAGATCGAGATTTTCAAACTGTGCGATATTGTTGAGTTTCATGAACGATCCTAATAGACTTCATCCAGCGAAACGGGTGTTTTGGAGAGGATGTTCCCCGCCGCATCCCGTTGTACCTTCCACGCTCTCTGATTTTCATCAATGATGATCTCTTCGGTAATGCCGTCATCGCTTTGAGGCGTAGTTTGCGCTTCCTCTATATCGGCTTGTTTCGTCTTTTGTATATGAACGACAGTTTGCGGTTTCGCATCCGCTTCCAGCTCCGGCGCGACGAGCGTGGGATCGATCTGAATCGGCTTGCCCTTTTTCAACTTTTCATCGATCTGCCACGCCAGGTTTTTTTCAACCATATCGAGTCTTCCCAGCGCCTCTTTGAGTTTGCCGAGATCCGCACTACGTTTGACGATATAGGGCGTAATCATGATCACCAGTGAGATTTTGTCTTTGTCATATTTGGTATTTTTAAAGAGATTTCCTAAAATCGGAATATCTCCCAGAAGCGGTATTTTGGTTACGGTCTTGCTCTTTTTATCTTTAACCAGACCGCCGATAATCACCGTCTCACCGTTTTTGACGATCGAGGTCGTTGAAACTTCTCTTTTGGTCGTGGTCGGCAATCCGACCTGTCCGCCGATCACATCTTCAAGCACCGTTTTGATATCGAGCGCCACTTTATTGTCTTCCGAAATACGCGGCTTGACTTTGAGTGTCAAACCGATATCTTCCCGCGAATAGTTCTGGCGTGTCAGTGATGTCGCATCGGCCCCTGTCGTCGCCTGCGTCAAAATCGACTCAGTACGTCCGACATAAAGCGAGGACTCTTTATTGTTGATACACAATACCGCCGGTTCGGAGAGGATATTCGCGACACCGTTTTTATCGTAAAGTGCAATCGTTGTTCCAAGCGCCAGTGCTTTGGTCACTTTGGGAATATCGAAATTGTTACCCAACAGACTCGCGACCTGTCCGATCGCGTTGGAACCGTCGACACTGCCGATCAGACCGTTGAAACCGTAAAGCCCCGAACTGTTTGCTGCACCCGCCAGCAGGCTATATTTCACCCCCAGCTCTTCCGCTTTTTTCTTGCTGATTTCAACAATCTTCGCCTGAACGTAGACCTGTTGTCTTTCGACATCGAGCTCTTCGATGACATTACGAATTTCACGTATCTCTCTGTCTGTCGCATAGACGACCACCGCGTTAAGTTCCGTATCGACCGTGACAGTCGGCTTGTCTTTGCCGCTGATGGAAGGTACCGGTTCGTTTTGATTCACATTCTGCGTCGGCACAGGCTTTCTGTTTTTTGCGCTATTTTTGACTCCTGCCGGAGCGGGCTGGGTCTGTGCAAATGTCGTACCCGACATCTCATTTTTTCGTGCTCTGGCAAAACTTTTATCGGAAAGGAGCTTTTCAAGCGTCTTGACGATCTCCGCCGCATCGGCGTTTTTGACGTAAATAATCTCCATATGTTTGTCGACCGTCTCGTTCGCTTTGTCCATCACCCTGATTTTGGGAATAATCTGCGCTACATTCGACGCGGCACCGACCAAAACGATCGAATTGCTTGCATCATCCGCAAAGACACTCACCCGCTGGGTCTGGATTTTGTTATCGAACATCGCATTAACCAGTTTTTGCACCTTCGGCAACACCGCTTTTGCGTCGGCATTATGGAGTTGGACAAACCGTGCGTTGGGTTTGACGGTACCGCTGTCAAGTTGTCGGATCAAATCTTTGATCGTGCGAATATTATCCGGGTAATCGGTCACGACAACCGAGTTGCTTTCATAGGAGAGGGTAATTTTTCCGTATCGGCTGAGCAGAAAATTGACCTGACGCAAAATCGTACGGACATTCAGGTTGCGCACCGGAATCACGACGGTTTGCATCTCAGGAATCGCGGCTTGTCCGTATCGCGGCGGTGCGGCTTTGGGAGCGTCGGCGCTTCTGATTACCTGTAAATAACCGTTTCCGGTATCGTTGATCGTATACCCTTTGGTTGCGAGCACTTTAATCAGCAGATCGTAGATCTTCTCTTTGGGAACCGGTTTGACGGAAACAAAATCAACCGTTCCCTGGACATTCTGGCCGATCAGAATATTTTTGTCGGTAATGCGCGCTACCATTTTGATAAAGTCGACGATTTTAAGATTTTTGAAATCCAGTTTCACCCCTTTTTCGGAGCCGATACTTTTTGCCGCAGCCGGTACCGTACCCAACACTGCTGTGGCCAGTGCAATACTGATAAAAATCTTTCTCATATTCTCCCCTAGTTGATATTGAATTCCAGTTCGACTTCATTGCCGCCGCGCAAGACGGTCAATGTCAATCCGCTCAAATTTTGTATGTCATTATAGTAACGCATCACATCCGCGAGCGACTTGAGCTCGTTACCGTCAATCGCCTTGATGATATCGCCGCTTCGAAGCCCCGCCTGATCGAAAAACGAACCTTTTTTGACGTAATTGACACGGAAGCCGTCGATCTGTCCGTTACGACGAATCTCCTGTATACGAATATTGCGCCAGATTTTGGCAGGGTTTTTGATGTACGAATCGATCATTTCATGTGTGACACTGACCGGTTCGAAACTGTTTTCCCCGACGTTGCCGCCGCCCGAATAGTTACTTGCACCTGTGGCATGCGGTGCGGCAGGCGTTTTCTCTTCATCTTCAATCACCAGATCATAGTGTCTTCCGTTTTTGGAAAAGACCGCACGCCCTTCGTAAATCTCCTCAAGCTGATACCCTACATAGCGCTCCCCTTTGGAGAGAAATGTTGTCCCAAGTCGGTCTTCGATCACGATGAAACTGCGCTCACCTTCCAGATAGGTTCCTTTGAGGGTAATATCTTTGATACGATCAGTCGCTTCGATCTGTTTCACCGCCGGTTGTGCACCGTGCAACATCAACACTTTGGGTGCAAAATGTAACGTATAATGATATGAAGGCGGTTTGCCGTGCTGTGTCTGAATATCCGTCTTTTGCAAAAAGAGCAGCGAAACGATCGCATAAAGCAGCTTCACCAATGCAAACGGCAACAGCACATAGATGATGAAGGTACGCAGATAGTTAACGGATGCTTGATTCATGCACATATCCTTCATCGGTTTTTCTAAACATCTCTCTGAACATCGTCGACGATTTAAATCTCGGCGTCGGTTCACACACAAGTTTCAGTCTGCCCGTTTTCAAAAAGAGCGCACCGTGAATCGTACCGAAATTCCCCTCCGCTTCGACGTTCACCCGAAACGGTGAAACGACACTGTAGGTAAGATCAAGATTTTCGGCTTTGAAATCAAACATTTTACGCACATCTTTGCCCGCACTGAGATTTTCGACTTTGACGGCATTGTAAAAAAGCCACGGTATCACCGTCACTTTTTCCGCCCTTGCCGACTCGATACCGTCGTACAAGAGTGTCATATCTTCGATCTTCAGCGCCCAGAGCATATCTTTTACCGACTTCTGCGTCAATACGATCCGCTGGGGTTGCAGATAATGTTTGAGCGTATACCAGAGTTCCACTTTGGGCATCAGAAAGACCAGCGCCAGATAGAGCGAAAAAAGCAGCAATAAAAACTTTTTCATCTGGCAATCTCCACACGCAGTTTCGCATGCAGATCATCGATGCGTGTCAGTGATATACGGGCAATACGCAGTGTCGAATTGGCAAGTTTTCGCATCAGCGTATCGAGTGTCTGCGCGTTGAGATCATCAAACTCCAGCACTTTTTTCTTCCCTTTGTCAAAAACTTTGGCAGGTTTGGCGATTCGCTCCAGCATCGCAATCTGGCGTCTGATCGCCTGCTTGTCCGAAAACTTCTTTTTGAGCGTACCGATCTCTTTGGCTTCCTGTTCAAAAGTGACCAGATAACGCTGCTGTTCCAGTAAACGGTTGTAACTGTTTCGCTTCATGAAGTAAACGATCGAAAGCAATATCAAAATGAATGCTGCAAAAAGCATCAAATGTTTACGACTCATACGGCAATCTTTATATGCAAGATTTTATCCTCGAGCGAACTGTCGAGTATTTTGAACTTTTGTCGCAGATAGGATTTCAACTTATCCGCCGCGCCGGTGTCTTTGAGCATGATCTCAATCTGTGCATTTTTCGGTTCAAGATCCAGACGACGAATAAAACTCCCCTTTTCAAGCGGCAATGTCGATAGTGCGTAAAGAGCATCGCGCAGCTTTTTTTGTGTCCGAAATGTCTTTTCGAGCCGATGTTTGATACTCTCAAGCTGTATCGTCGTCGGAGGCAGATCATATTTGCGTACCAGTGCCGCTTTGTTTGCTTCCAGTTGTGAAAGCGCACGCCGGTAGTCAAAATATTCGATCCCGAAAGCCCCCAGAAACAGAAGTGACGCCGCTGCAAGATAAACAAATGTCTTTTGGTCGATTACTTCGGCATCCAGCGTACCGAAACGAATCTTTTTCCCTTTGGGATGCAGTGTTTCGAGATATTTGTCGATCGTCAGTTTCGGCTCGGTACAGTTTCGCGGAATCTGTACCAGCAAACCGTTGAGATTGACCAGTGATGAATCTTCATCAACCGTACAACACTCATCAAGATCACTACAGGCATGCTGTGCGAACCATGCGCCCTGCACTTTGGCGTTTTTGATAAAAAAACGTTCGATTGCATCCGCGATCTCCGCTTTATCGTAGGCAATCAGGATAAACTCCCCGTCTTCGGCCACGGTGACATCGTAACTATAGTTGCCTTCAGGCAAGCTCCCCTCGAAAACCGATTCCGCAAGCTTTTTCGCAGCGGAAACCCGTTTGACGGGCAGTGAGACTTTCTTGACCCAGTAAAACTGCGGGGATAAAATAAGATCAAACACGCCCTCTTCCTGCGGTACGGCATTTTTGTGCAGATAAAAAAGCCGTGCCCTATTTTGCAACAGATTCTTCAATACGGTCTATCCTCTTGTGTATGATGTCGTAGTCGAAAACCAGCTCGTTCTCTACCTGACCGGTGCCCAGTATGAGATTACATTTTATCAGATACTTACTTTTTGTCCGGTTCAAATCAAATTGTTTGATTCTAAAAATATTTTTTATCATTGCGAGTTCAGCATCGTCCGAAAATGCCTGCGAATTTTTGCCAAACAGTGCACAATAGTCCTGCTGCCCGTTTTGCATATGTTCGGGCAATATGTACGTAAAAGCGTTTTGGGACGCGGTTACATCCACCCCGCAGTCGAGCATCTGCCGTGAAAGGTTGGTATCACCGAACCAAAAAACTTCTTCAAATTTTTCACGATCGATGCGATAAATATTTTTATCGGAACTTAAACGGTAGTACTGATCGAAAATCTTTTGCAGATGGTTGTAGCTGTAAATTTTCCCCTGCGCGAAATCGATATCTTCCGCGCCTATTTCCGTTTCAGAACCGAGCTCCAGATCATCTTTGTCGACCGTATCAAGCATCAGATCGATTAAAAGCTGTTTGTCACGAATATCGAAACGCTCAAAAAAGCGATTTATCGGGCGGCAGAGCAACTCCGTCGTCATGTTCAAATCACAGTTTCCCTCCGCCGGAAGCAGTTGTTTTAAAAGGGCGTTGAGATTGATTTTTCTCATATAGGAATCGAGCTCCAGTCCCAGTGTCATACCCGTTTTGGGTTCGGTCAGCGGAGGGATATCGGTTTGCAGCAGCACATCGAGCCCCCCTTCCGTTTTGATCTCTTTGGAGATCGATTTGAGCATCTGTGTCATATCCTGAAAGGTCAGCATCATCTGATTTTGCGCATCAATCTGTGCCACGGCGGAGAAGCTTTTTTGTGAAATCGAAAGTGTATAGAGTACCAGTGCGGTAATCAGGGCAATAAAGCCCAGTGTCATCATCAAAACGATTGCTTTTTTCATCAATAATAAAGCTACTTTCACTATAATATTGGTC
>WGAE01000231.1 GCA_015489185.1 Campylobacterales bacterium | reverse complement strand
TCTTTGAACCGATACTTCGCTTCGGTTAGTCTGCGGCGAATCTCCTCCTGATGCTCCTCACCTCTGGTTTCAAGCGCAAGCGTGACGTTTGCGTCACCGTAGGAGAGTGTCGTAGAGATACGGTCATAATCGATCTGGATAATATTGGCGCCCGCATCCGCCAGAATATCGGTCAAACCGCGCAGCGCTCCCGGTTTGTCGATTAGTGTCACAACCAGTTTCATTTTACGGTGCGCCTTGATCAGACCCTTTTCGATAATAAGTGAAAGCATCTGTACATCGATATTGCCGCCGCTAAGGATCGTCGCGATTTTACTCCCCTCTTCGAAATGAAACTTTCGGTGCATCATTGCGGCAACCCCTACGGCACCGCCGCCTTCAACGACCAGTTTCTGTTTCTCCAGCAACAGTAAAATCGCGCTGGCGATCTCTTCATCATCGACACTAACCACATCGTCGGCAACTTTGAGAATAATATCGAGATTTTTCGGATTGACATCACGCACCGCGATACCGTCCGCAATGGTCCGTACCGACGTGGAATCGAGTGCTTTTTTGGCATGAAACGAATTTTTCATCGCCGGCGCTCCCTCCGCCACGACACCGATGATCGTAATATCCGGATTGACCTGCTTGACATAGGAGCCGATCCCGCTGATCAATCCTCCTCCGCCGATCGGCACGACAAGATAATCGAGATCCCTCACCTCTTCAAGTATCTCAATCCCGATCGTTCCCTGCCCCGCCATCACCTTTTCATCGGCAAACGGGTGGATAAAGGTCAATGCGTGCTCTTTTGCGTAAGAGAGCGCATAGGCATAAGCTTCATCGTAGTTTTCCCCGTGCAAAATCACTTTCGCACCCAACGACGTCGTATTTTGCACTTTCAAAAGCGGGGTTGCTTCCGGCATAATGATCGTTGCGGGAGTATTAAAGATACGTGCGCTGTACGCAACCCCCTGCGCATGATTGCCCGCACTGGCGGCGATCACCCCTTTACGCCGCTCTTTATCACTCAAAGAAGCGATTTTATTGTACGCACCGCGCAGTTTATACGCCCCGGTAAGCTGCAAATTCTCTTTTTTGAGATAAACCTTCGCTCCGATTCTCTCACTGATCAGCGGCGCATACGTAAACGGTGTGCGAATAACAACATTTTTGAGCCTCTCATATGCTTCCTTGATTTCCGACAGCGGTATCATCAACTGAACAATCCCCGGTGTTCCACCATCGTACAGCGATTCTGAACCACTTTGATTCCCATCTCCTGTGCTCTTTTTGCCGCTTCGTTGTTGACAATCCCCTTTTGCAGCCACAACACTTTGACATCGCCCCGTTTGGCGATCGCGTCGACAATGGCATCGGCAACCGAAGCTTTGCGGAACATATCGACCATATCGATTTGCTCCTCAACCTCTTCAAGCGAACGATAGACCTTCTCTCCCAGAATCGTCTCCCCCTTGGGATAGATAGGGATAATCTTATACCCCTGCGCCTGCAGATATTTTGCGACTCGATGGCTATCTTTCTCTTCATTCGGTGAAAGCCCGGGTATCGCAATCGTTTTGACACTTTCGAAAATCTCTTTGAACTCTTCCGGATCGGTATTGACGGTAGGAAATTCACACTCCATATCAGTTCCTTGCTATATTAAAGATATAAGTGCGTCATTATAGAAAAAAGTTGCCAAAAAGTTGATAAAGCGACAAAGGGGCACTTTGATAAACAAAAAAAGGCAATAGAAAACTGCTTTTGTAAACATAGGTAACACATTATTAACTTTTTTACTCTATTTTTTACTTTATAGTAAATTTTATTTACTTTAAGTAAATTTTTATATAACATAGATGCAATCAAGCAAAAGGAAAGTGATATGAAAAAACTTATTCTCCTCACAGCTTCCGCATCGGCACTTTGTGCCGGTGCTTTGATCGCACCGAAGGTGGATTATGACAAAGAAGATGTGTTGATGGCAGAGGCGGTGGTGCCGAAAAAACTGATACTTCCCACGGAAGAGAAACCCGCCGTAACGGTTCCGGGCGTACGCAAAACATCCTACGGGTATGGTGTCAATCTCCTTGTCGGAGAGAACTTTGCAGACAACGACGGTGTCATCAAAGATGCAACAATGCTGGGAATCCGTTTGAATAAATATATTACCGACACCCTCGCAATCCAACTCGGTGACGACAGAATTTTCGATGCGGACTACAAACTTTCAAAAATGCGTCGTGCTTTGCGAAAGAAAAATCTCCGGTGTGATGTTTTGTGCGATACTTGTGAGACACCGCAGCCGGATAACACTGACACTGGAGAGAACACGACACCTTCTGACACCGACAACAACACACAACAGGGAAACAGTGACACAACTTGTCAGACAGATACCGGATGCGGACAACAGGAACCGGATCAAAATGCCGATGCCACAAACGACGGTACGTCAGGCAATACCGGAGGCGATACAACCGCAGAAACCGGAGGTGCAGACGACACTAACAACGGAAATTCCGGCGACCAAAGCGGCCCGAAGGACAATGCGGGAGGCACCGGTCAAACACCCTCAGATTCCGGAACCGGAAACACAGGTAACACCAACCCGCTTGAAACACTCGGGAACAGAAATCTTTATCGTTCAACCGATATCGACCGTTTCTATCTCAACGCGCTTAAAGAGTTGCCGAGTGAGAAGACACACTTGATCCCATACTTTTTTGCAGGTTTCGGATATGAACATGTTAATGACAAAAATCTGGGATTCGATTCACAGGGATTTTTCAATACCGGCGGCGGACTGAAATATAGCCTCAGCGATCAATTCCGTCTGGTTTCGGAAGCCAAAGTGATCAAAAAGTTCAAAGATGATCGTCTCGACATTGCCGCAATGGTCGGTGTGGGTCTGCTGTTTGGTGAAAAGACCACGGTTCCGGCTGCTGAGGATGCCGCACCGAGTGTTGAGCCGAAACCGGAACCGACACTGATCATTCCGGAAGAGAAAATATCTGAAACATCACCGGAAATACCTGCTCCGGCGGTTGCAAAACCTATCGAACGCGTCACACTGGCGACACCACCGATGACACAAAAATCACACTATGCCATCCAGGTCGCCGTTGTCAAAAGCCCAAAATCTCTGCAAAATCTCAAAAAAACGATGGCGAAACAAGATCTCAAAGTCATCGTCAAAAAGACAAAGATCAAAGGAGAACCGGCATACAGAGTACTTGCAGGAGGCTATACAAGCAAAGCGGAAGCGAAACAGGACCTGCCAAAAGTGCGTAAAATCGCCAAAGGTGCTTATATCAAAAAAGTTTAAAACTTCATGAAAAGAGAGGCGTTACACCTTCTCTTTTCTAAACCATCCCTTAACCCTTTCGACAATCCCTTCAAAAAGATTTTCGTGCGGAGTACTCTCTACACCGAAAGAGTCTCCCAGTTTCATGAGCAACTCTTTTTGCTCTTCATTGAGTTTTTTCGGGTAGACCACTTTGATCTGCACGATTAAGTCGCCGCGACCGCGACCGTGTACGTCATCAATCCCCTCGCCGCGTAAGATAAACTGCTCTCTGTCCTTGACACCTACAGGAATATCGAGCTCTTTTTTTCCGCGAAGTGTAGGTACTTCGATCGTTCCACCGAGTGCCGCCTGCGTAAAGAAGATAGGCACTTCGATATAGACGTTGTTTCCGTCCCTGACAAAATGTTCATCCTCCCGGACACGGATGAGTACATAAAGATCGCCGCGTCTGCCGTGCTGATCGACATTCCCTTTTCCACCTACGCGGATACGATTCCCGTGATCGATACCTGCGGGAATTTCGACTGTCGTCGTCGCTTTCTCTTCCGTATAACCCTCACCGCGACACACGGAACAACGTTCCGCAACAACAACCCCTTCACCATGACAAACATCACACGTCTGCGCAAACGTCATGAAGCCCTGGCGGTAATAAACCTGTCCGCGACCGCCGCATTCGGGGCACGTGCGGGGACGTTTGTTTTTATCACCGGTTCCGGCACACGTTTCACACACCGTTTTAAAACGATAATCGATCGGTTTTTGGCATCCGAAAACCGCTTCGTTAAAATCGAGTATGATTTCGGTTTCAATATCGAGCGGATATCTCTGCTGCGAACCTCTGCCTCCTGTGCGACCGAATCCGCCGCCGAAACCGCTTCCGAATACAGACTCGAAAATCGATCCAAGATCGTTCATGATATCATCCATACTCATATCGGTAAAATGGCTGAATCCCTGATTTTCAAGCCCCTGCACGCCGTATCGGTCATAAACGGCACGTTTTTGCGGATCGCTGAGTACCTGATAGGCTTCATTGACCAGCTTGAACTTCTCTTCCGCCTCTTTATCTCCCTGGTTTCTGTCCGGATGGTATTTCAGCGCCAGTTTTCTGTACGCTTTTTTAATCATATTTTCATCGGCATCTCTGCTTACTTCCAATACTTCATAATAATCGATTTCCGTTGCCATGAAAACTCCACCCTTTATTTCAAATTAACCGCGTATATTAACCGATTGAACCTAAAAACAAGATCAAGAAAACACGCTATATCGGGACTTGAAACCTAAAATTTTTTCATAATGCGCCGATTTTACCATCAGACAAATACCCAAAGGATTGACCGTGGACCTCAACGCTCTGAAAGTCGTCACAAACGATACGATGAAAGCACTTCGCAAATACGATATCGTTACTCCGCAACTCTTCAAAGAGATCTTTTTTGACAAAGCCAAAGCACACAACATCACGATCGATCCCGAAGAACTCGATCACAAAACCGCGGAACTGACACTCGAAAAGGTCTACGCCATTGAAGAACAAACCGTGGAAAACAGCCACCTGCTGCAACGCAATATCGATATGGCATCCACCGCAATCGACAAGCAGGATAAAGCGCTGCTTGAAGAGGTTCAGGCACAGATGGAAGAGCTTTCCAGACGCATCACGATGCTTGAATCACAACTCTATATGGATGAATTGACCAAAGCCTACAACCGCAAATGGCTCTTCGAAAAATTTTTAGTAGACGAAAGATTCACCCAAAACGGTACCCTCGTCTTTCTGGACATCGACAAATTCAAAGAGATCAACGATACCTACGGTCATGTCACAGGTGACAAAGTACTGGAGATGATCACCCAACTGACACAGCAGATTGAAGCAAGTGAAACAGTACGTTACGGCGGAGATGAGTTTATCCTTATCTCACGAACACAGGACAAACACGCACTCGAACATCAGATGTATCTGCTTTCACACACACTCGATCACAAACGTTTCAAGTTTCAGGGGCACACTTTCCAAGTCCATATCTCTTACGGAGTCATTGATTTTCAAAAAGGTGAAGCGTTTGCCAACGTCATCGAAAAGGTCGACAAAAAGATGTATACCCACAAGAAGAGCAAAGATTACGTCGTTCCCTGAAAAAAGGTTTTTGCTTTCGTAATATCTTCACCAATCTGCTTTTTAAGCGCAGATAGCGTATCAAACCGCTTGTTATGACGTAAAAACTTCATGAAGAGAATCTCTGCTTTCTTCGGTTCAAGCCCTTGCGGTAAATGC
>WGAE01000230.1 GCA_015489185.1 Campylobacterales bacterium | reverse complement strand
ATATCGCGTTTCAAATTGAAAACGCATTTGCACTGGTAGGACAGAGCGGCAGCGGCAAGAGTTTGACACTCAAGGCGTTGCTTGGAATGTTACCCGCTAATCTGAGCGTCGATATGGACGTGGAGAGCGAAGTACCGCTGATACGCGGTAAAACTGTTTCGATCGTGCCGCAAAATCCGTTTACCGCGCTCTCTCCCCTGACAAAAATTGTTGATCAATTTATGAAAGATATTAAAATTTCTGAAAAATATATGCAATATGTTGAACTTGATAAAAATCTGCTTTTTCGCTATCCTTCGGAGTTGAGCGGTGGTCAGTTGCAACGGGTAATTATTGCGATGGCGCTCTCTTCGGAGCCGAAACTCCTGCTTTTAGATGAGCCGACAACCGCACTGGATAGCCGTACGAAAACGTCGATTTTGGAATTGATTGCGAAACTTCGTGATCAGATCGGTTATAAAGTATTGTTTGTCACACACGATATTGACGCGACACGGCTGTTATGCGATACAATAGCGATTTTGAAAAAGGGGAAGATTGTCGAAGCGGGTACGGTCGATGAAGTTTTACAGCACCCCCGTACGGAATATGCAAAGCGATTGATCGCTTCAAATTTCAAATACAGAAGGAAACGCGCGTGAAATTTTTGAAATATTTTTTCGGTTTGATCACGACACTGATGATACTGGGAATCATTGTCGGACTTTTTGCGTTCATGCACTTTTCAAACGAAGTGAAACTTGATGCGGATAAACTGATCCATTACCATCCGGAGATGACTACGCGAATTTATGACAGAAACGGTGAACTGATCGCCAATATTTTCAAAGAGAAACATCGCCTCTACGCCCCTTTTGAAGAGATTCCGCCGCGTTTGATCGAAGCGCTGGTTGCGATAGAAGATACGGTATTTTTCGAACATGAAGGGGTGAATTTCGAAGCAATTTTGCGTGCGTTACTCAAAGATATCAAGGCAAGAAAATTGAAAGAGGGGGCAAGTACACTCACGCAGCAGTTGGTTAAAAATACACTGCTTACGTCCGAAAAGAAACTTCAGAGAAAGATCAAAGAGGCGATTCTTGCGTTGAAACTGGAGACAAAACTGAGCAAAGAGCAGATACTCGAACGATATCTGAATGAGATCTATCTCGGACACGGATATTACGGTGTCAAAACAGCGGCACTGGGCTATTTTCGCAAACCGCTTCATGATCTCAATCTCAAAGAGATGGCAATTTTGGTCGGATTACCGCAGGCACCGAGCAAGTATGATCCGACAAAACATTACGATGTCTCGATGAGCAGAGCCAATACCGTACTGGCACGTATGCGCGAACTAGGGTGGATTACCGAAGAAGAGCTGCAGAAGTATCAGGCATTACGCCCTACAGTTTATAACGATTCACTGACCCAAAACAAATTGCCTTATGTCGTGGATCAAGTGCTTAAAGATTTGCAAAAGACTTATCCCGATATCCGTACGGGTGGGTATAAAATCTATACGACGATCGATACCTCGTTGCAGAATCTTGCCAAAGAGGCACTGCGATACGGTTACGGAAAAATTCTGGAACGGGGTGAGGGGAAAGAGGTTGATTATAGTGACTTAAACGGTGCGATGGTAGTACTGGAAAATCATACGGGTGAAGTGCTTGCACTTGTCGGCGGTATCGATTATCAAAAAAGTGCGTACAATCGTGCAACCCAAAGCAGACGTCAGCCCGGTTCTTCATTCAAGCCGTTTATTTATCAGATTGCGCTGGATACGGGATATTCGCTCAAAAGCCGATTACCGGATATCTCGCGGACGTTTAAATATCAGGATAAAGATGAAGAGAAAGAGTGGCAACCGAAGAATTATGAAAAGAATTTTGAAGGTTTGATTACACTGCATGATGCGCTGGTGCATTCACGTAACCTGGCGACGATCAACCTTGTCAATGCACTGGGATTGAATTATGTGCACCGCAAAGTGACGGAGATGGGGTTTAAAAACGTGCCCAATGATCTTTCCATTTCTCTTGGGACATTCGGTATTTCTCCGCTTGAAATGAGTTCGATGTACACGATTTTTTCCAATTACGGAACCAAATTGACCCCGGTTTTGGTCAAAAGTGTGGTGGACTACAAAGGCAATGAAACGGTCTTTGAAGCGAAAAAAGCGCAGATTACCAAACCGGAACAGGCATTTTTGACGACGACGATTTTACAGGATGTCATCAAAGAGGGTACGGGACGCCGTGCACGTGTCAAAGGTTTGGCACTTGCCGGTAAAACGGGAACGACCAACGAATACAAAGATGCGTGGTTTTGCGGATTTTCACCGGAACTGGAGGCAATTGTCTGGTACGGCAAAGACAACAATAAACCGATGTACAAAGAGACGGGCGGTAAAGCAGCGGCACCTGCGTTTGCCTATTTCTTTAAAAACTATTTTGCGTTGCATCCGGAAACGAAGACGAAGTTTGATATTCCATCCGGTGTCAGAGTTGTTCGCACCAAACACGGTACCGACTATTTTACCAAGATATCCAAACCGCCGGAAGAGACACAAACGGCACCAGCAGCCAGTGAAAATCAGCTACTGTTTTAGTAGCTTCGATGTATCGAAGTTATAGACAAAACCGACTTGAGCGTAACCGTATTTTTTGGTGTATTTGTTTTTAGTATATTTGTTGTAAAGGTAAGGAATGACACCGTTGAACTGGTGCATCATGATCTTACCACCCAGAAAAACGAGAAAATTATTGTTCACGATGTAGGATAAGGCGCTTTTAATGATATGATTGTCATCGGTTCTCTTCACATCATCACCGCGCCCCCAGATCGTCAGATACTCATAGTTGAAGTCGAAAATTAATTTGCTGAATTCAACGGTATAGGTCAAACCGAAAGACCAGCTCTTTTCCGATCGATCGAGATTTACAGGTTTGTAACCCAGTTTTTGCATATCTTCGATCATGCCTTTTTCTTCATGAGGTTCGATCGTTACTAAAGTATTGATTTTAGTATATTTCAATCCGGTATAGAGTCCAATGATATTCGTTTCGTAATGAAACCCGGTTAACAGGCGCATATAGAAGGAATTATCTTCCAGATCACCGATTCTTACGAAAGGGGAGACAGGTTTGTTGGTTTTTGCGCTAAGGTATACCAGCTTTTTACCTTTGTAAGAGAGAATGTGCCCGTCTACGGAGAGACCGGGGATAGGATTGACCTTTTGAATCATTTTGTTCAACTGTGTACGATCCATGATATCCAAGTCGTCCGCACTGTTTCGTACATATCCAAAATCGGCAGTAACTGTTTCAAAAAACGCCATCGGATTACGATAAACATTGACTTTGACAAATAGATCGTTTTTATTGTTATGGAGAACACTATCGATATAGTGGAGATTCAATTGCTCGTAATTATAAAAGAGATCGTAATAGAGATTCGCGCCGTATGCAACCGCCAGATCGACACCGCTTGAATCCCCGATCGTACCGAAGTTGGATGTGGTACCGAGTTCTTTTTGTTTTATATCTAAGATATCGATTGTTTCATTGATACGATTATATTGTAAATGCAGCCCCAAAGTATTCTTTTTTAAAGGGAATGCGCGCATCGTATCGGTAGTCAATGCCGGTTCCGTAGCACCAATATGCGGAATGAACATAAATAAAAGTATTAAACGAATAAAAGATTTATTCATATCGAGCCAGTTT